>JAFECV010000250.1 GCA_018241985.1 Pseudomonadota bacterium
CGCCGCCGAGGTACGCGAGCGCGAGCAGTTCTACCTGAGCCAGGGCATTCATTCGGTGCCGGCCGTGATCGTCGACGATCGACACCTGATTTCGGGCGGGCAGCCGCCCGAGGTGTTCGAGCAGGCGCTGCGGCAGATCGCGGCGCAGCAGGCTGAAAAGGCGGTCTGAGCGGGCCCCTCCAGACCCGTGCGTTGCGTCGGGGGCGAGGCCCGAGGCCTGGGTACTCGGCGGTCGGTCCGCCTACACGCCCAGATAGCGCTGCAGCAGCTCCGGCTGATTCTTGAGTTCCGCCGCCGGGCCTTCGTGCGCGATGTGGCCGTTGTTGATGATGTAGACGCGGCTTGCCAGCGCCAGCGTCGCGGCCAGGTTCTGCTCGACCAGGATGATGGTCTGGCCTGCCTTCGCGAGATCGCGGCACACCCGCACCAGATCCTGCACGATGACCGGGGCGAGGCCCTCGAACGGCTCGTCGAGCAGAACGATCTTCGGGTCGCGCACCAGTGCGCGCGCGATCGCCAGCATCTGCTGCTCGCCGCCGGAGAGGTCGGTGCCGCGGCTGGTGCGCCGTTCTTTGAGGCGCGGGAACATCGCGTAGATGCGCTCCAGCGGCCATTTGTGGTCGGCGGTCAGTCCGGCGAGGATGATGTTTTCCTCGACGTTGAGGCTGCCGAAGATGCGGCGATCCTCGTGCACGAGTTGCATGCCGAGCCGGGCGATGTCGTGCGCCTTCCGGCCGGCAAGCTCCGTGCCGTCGAGCTTGATGCTGCCGGCCTTGGGCCGGACCACGCCCATCAGGCTCTTGAGCGTGGTCGACTTGCCGGCGCCGTTGCGGCCGAGCAGCGCCACCACCTCGTGCTTCTCCACGTGCAGCGACACATCGAACAGGATGTGGCTGTCGCCGTAGTAGCTGTTCAGTCCATTGACTTCGAGCAGGCTCATGCCGCCACCACCTCTTCATCGACGCCGCCGAGATAGGCTTCCTGGACCTTGGCGTTGGTCTTGATTTCGTCGGGCGTACCCTCGACGAGCACGCGCCCCTCCTGCAGCACAGTGACTTTCTCGACTAGCTCGAACAGCATGTCCATGTCGTGGTCGATCACGATCATCGTGCGGCCCTGGGCGATCGACTTCAGCAGCGCCACCGTCTCGACGCGCTCCTGCGGGCTCATGCCGGCCAGCGGTTCGTCGAGCAACAGCAGGCTCGGCGAAGTCGCGAGCGCCAGGCCGATCTCGAGCCGGCGCTTCTCGCCATAGGCGAGCTCGGACACGGGCGTATCCAGCCGCTCGACCAGATGGACCAGCGCCGCCGTGCGCTCGACTTGCGCCTCCAGGCCGGAGACCTTGGGCAGGCTCCTGAACAGATCGAGCTTGAACTTGCCCCGGATCTCGCCGAGCGCCGAGATCGTCAGATTCTGTCTGACCGTGAGCCGCTCGAACAGCTGGTTGATCTGGTAGCTCTTGGTGAGCCCGAGCTGGCAGGCATCGGCAACGTCCATGCCGGTGATGTCGCGGCCGTCGAACACGATCTGGCCTCCCGTCGGTTCGACCTCGCAGGTCAGCATCTTGAAGAAGGTGCTCTTGCCCGCGCCGTTCGGTCCGATGATTCCGCGGATTTCGCCGTGATTGACCGAAAAGTCGATGTCGCTGTTGGCAAGCAGACCGCCGTAGCGCTTGGTCAGGCCCGTCGCCTGCAGAATGGCGCCGGCCTGGCTCTCGGTTGGTTTGTGGCGGACCGCTGTCGCGCCGGCCGACGGGGCCATTGCCGCAGGCGCAGGCGCAGTCGGCACAGGCCGTTCCACGGGTTTGCCGCGATTTGCGACCCGGTGGTAAAGCGCAACGATGGCGCCGGCCAGGCCGCGGCGCAGGAATACCACCAGCAGCACGAACACGATGCCGAGCACGAGCTTCCAGGTGGCGCCGAGCTTGAGGATCGTCTGGAAGAAATCGCTCAGGTAGAGCCAGACCGTCGCCCCGAGCAGCGGCCCGAACAGCGTGCCGGCGCCGCCGATCGCGGTCATCATCACGATGTCGCCCGAGGTCGCGAACATGAATGCGTCGGGTGGCATGAAGCCCTGCATCAGACCGAGCAGGCCGCCGCCGAAGCCCGCATACATTGCGGCGACCACGAAGACTGCGAGCTTGTAGCGATGGATGTTGTGGCCCAGCGCCTGCGCGCGCAGCGGATTGTCCCGGATCGCGCGCAGCAGCAGGCCGAACGGCGAGCGCACGATGCGCAGCGCGATCACCAGGGCGACGAAGTACCAGAACGCGAAAAAGGCGTACATCGACATCGTGCCGCTCATGTCGATGCTGGTGAAACCGAGGTTCAGGCCGGGCGGCGGCACGCCGGGCAGGCCGTTCTCGCCGCCGGTGTAGGCCGACAAGGGGCTGAACTCGATGAAGAAGAACACCTCGGCGATCGCCACGGTGATCATCGCGAAGTAGATGCCGGTGCGCCGCAGCGCGACCAGGCCGACCAGATAGCCGACGATGCCCGCGACGATCGTGCCGAGGATCACGCCCGCGATGACGTGGGTGAACGAGGTCTGCGTCAGCAGATAGGCGGCGAACATGCCGCCGGTGCCGAAGAACGCGGACTGGCCGAACGACAGCAGGCCGGTGTAGCCGAACAGCAGGTCGAAGCCGATCCCGACCAGGGCCATGATGAGGATGCGGTCGATCGTGGACGGCGAGAAGCCCAGGTGCGGCAGCACGAACGGCGCCGCGATCAGGCCGAGGGCGGTCAGGGCTTCGACGAGAAAGGGGCGTTGTCTGAGCATCGGAGCTTCGCGCTTACTCGCGGCCGACCGCGCCGAGCAGTCCGCGGGGGCGGAACACCAGCACGAGCGTCATCGCGACGAACAGCATGACGTAGGAATAGGCGGGATTGAACATCGAGGTGATGCTGATGATCTCGCCGGCGATCAGGCCACCCAGCACCGCGCCCGGGAACGAGCCGACGCCGCCGATCACGACGACGACGAAGGTCTGCACCAGGATCGCCTCGCCGACGTCGGGCGCGATCGAGACCACCGGCGCGTTCACGATGCCGGCGAAACCGGCCGCCATTGCGCCGATGCCGAACACCAGCATGAAGATCTTGTAGACGTTGATGCCCAGCGAACTGACCATCACCGAATCCTCGATGCCGGCACGCACGATCATGCCGATGCGCGTGCGGTAGAGCACGAAATACAGCGCCAGCAGTGCGACTGTGACGATACCGAGCAGGCCGAGCCGATAGGTCGGGTAGACCATGAAGCCCAGCGACGTGATGCCGGACAGCAGCGGTGGCGGTGGAACGCTCTCCGACAGGCTGCCGAAGAAGAAGCGAACCGCTTCGACGAACACGATGGCGAGGCCGAAAGTGACCAGCAGTTGATCCTCAGGCGGCCGCGAATAGAAGTGGCGGATGATCAGCCGCTCGGTCACCACGCCCACCAGCATGACGAACAGCGAACCGGCGACAACCGCGACGATGAAGGAGCCGGAATGGCTGTAAGCCACCCAACCGGCATAGCCGCCCAGCATGAACATCGCGCCGTGCGCGAGATTGAGCACACCGAGCGTGCCATAGATGATCGTCAGGCCGGAGGAAATCAACGCCAACAGCGCGCCAAGCACCAGGCCGTTGAAGCATTGCGATATGAAGTTAGCCCAGCTGATCACTACGACCTGCCCTGATCCTGGATCGATTTGAACATTGTGATGAGGCCATCCCTGCAGCCCGGCCACGAGTTGCCCGGAACATGGACGCCCGCCCTCGAACGAGAAGATGGTTCGCGCATCGCAGGCACCCTGTGTACGGCGACGTCCGCAGGGTGCCCTGGCCTGTCAGGTGTAGTCGCCGAGCTTGCAACCGAACGCGTCGGGTGCCTGCATCAGACCAGCGCCTGGCACGACTTCGAGAACTTCCCAATAGTCCTCGTCGTTCTTCATGTCCTTCTTCGCCTTGCCGCGAACGATGACGACCGGGCGCACGCATTGGTGGTCCTGGGGACGGTAGTGAACATCGCCGACGACCGACGGGATGGTCTCACCCTTTTCGTACTGCTTGATGACGTCGGGCGGATAGAACGTGCCGGCCTCGGTGACCATCCGCGCCCATTGCGAGAAGCTGCTGTAGCTGTTCTCGGCGCCCCATTCGGGCCGATAGCCGTACTTCTTCTGGAACGACTCGACGAACAGCTTGGCCAGCGGATACTTGTCTTCCATCGTCCACCAGAAATCGGTCGCCGCGAAGACGCCGGCCGTGATGTCCGGCCCGGTCTC
>JAFECV010000251.1 GCA_018241985.1 Pseudomonadota bacterium
GGCCGATGTTGCCCAGGCCGAGCACCGCGGTGCCGTTGGTCACGACGCCGACCAGGTTGCCGCGCGCCGTGTACTCGGCCGCCTTGCTCGGGTCGGCCTGGATGTCCAGGCAGGGGTAGGCCACGCCGGGCGAATAGGCCAGCGACAGATCGAGCTGGTTGGCCAGCGGCTTGGTCGGGGTGACCGAAATCTTGCCGCGCACCGGGCTGCGGTGGTATTCGCGTGCCGCGTCGCGCAGTGCCTGCTCGGCTGCCGAAAGCTGATTGCTCATCGCCGTCTCCGTTGTTCTTCCGTGGTTGATCGAAAGCCTACCACTACCGCGAAGCGGCCGGGCCTTCATGCGCCGGCAGCGCCGGAACGAAAAAGCGCCCCGCGGACGGGGCGCTGCTGCCGGCTTTCGCCGCGCGGGCGCCGAAATATTGAAGAAAAGTGCCGAAAGCGCCCGTATTGCCTTCGCGGTGCGCTATTTTATCTATAGCGTGTCGCTCCTCGTTCAGTGCGCGCCGTGGCCCGCCGACCCGTGCCCCTTGCTGCCGTTGAAGAACAGGTTCAGCACCACCGCGACGATCGAGGTCAGCAGGATGCCGCTGTGCAGGATCGGCGTCAGCGCGGGCCACATCTGCTGCGACCAGTGCGGGGCCACCGTGGGGATCAGGCCGAAACCGATCGCCAGCGCGACGATGTACAGGTTGAAGCGGTTGTCCTTGTAGTCGACGGTCGAGAGGATGCGGATGCCGGTCGCGGCGACCATGCCGAACATCACCAGGCCGGCGCCGCCGAGCACGAACTGCGGAATGGCGGCGATGATGGCCGATAGCTTCGGCAGCGCGCCGAGCACGATCATGATCACGCCGCCCATCACGCAGACCCAGCGGCTCTTGACGCCGGTCACGGCGACCAGCCCGACGTTCTGCGAGAAGCTGGTGTGCGGGAAGGTGTTGAGCAGGCCGCCGATCACGGTGCCGAGGCCGTCGACGCGCAGCCCGGCCGCCAGACGCTTGGGCGTCATCTTCACGCCGACGATGTCGGCCACCGCGAGGAACATGCCGGTCGACTCGATCATCACGACGATCATCACGATCACGAAGGTGATGATGTCGACCGGATTGAAGGTCGGCGTGCCGAACGCGAACGGGGTGACGATGTCGAACCAGTGCGCCCGGGCGACCCCGCCGAAGGTCATCTTGCCCATCACGACCGCGACGATGCAGCCGGCGATCAGGCCCAGCAACACCGCGATGTTCGCGATGAACCCCTTGCCGAATTTGACCAGCAGCATGATGAAGACCATCACCGCCAGCGCGACGGCCAGGTTGTCGAGCGCGCCGTAGCCCGGGTTCGCGATCATCGGGATCTTGCCGAGGCTGGTCACCGCGGCGCCGCCGGCGGCGGCCTTTGCGCTGTCGACCATCCCGACCAGCTTGGCCACGTCGACCTTCTCCGCGAGGAACGCCGGGCCGCCCATCGCCCAGCCGACGCCGACTTCCATCAGGCTGGCGCCGATGATGGTGATGATGCTGCCGGTCACGACCGGCGGAAAGTACTTCAGCAGCCGGCTCATCACCGGTGCCAGCAGCGCCGCGACGATGCCGGCGCCGATGCCGGCGCCGAAGATCGCGCGCGCGCCGTCCATGCCGGGCGTGCCGATGGCGATCGCGATCATCGGACCGACCGCCGCGAAGGTCACGCCCATCATCACTGGCAACTTGACGCCGAGCCAGCGGCTCGCGCCGAACGACTGGATCAGCGTGACGATGCCGCAGGTGAACAGGTCGGCCGAGATCAGCATCGTGATCTGCTCGGCGCTGAACTTGAGCGCGCCGCCGATGATCAGCGGCACCGCGATCGCGCCGGCGTACATCACCAGCACGTGCTGCAGGCCGAGCGTGAACAGCCGGCCCGCTGGCAGCCGCTCGTCGACGGGTTCGACGGCCAATGGCGCGCCGGCTGGTTGAGCGATGGCAGTCATGAGTGCTCCTCTATCCTGTGAAGGCTGAATGTGCACGAAACTGTATACACTCCAGAAGCATTCGCTTATCGGGGTAAACCCTTTATTCCGCGAATCGGTGCGCGACTCAGTTTTGACTGTTTTGCGTGGAATCGGTCTCCGAGGGGGTCGGGGCGATCGCGGTTCGCGGCCGGACCGGTGCGGCCGTGGTGTTCAATGCCGCGCTCAATCGGTTGCGGGCCGGCGATTGGGCCGTGGATTTCAGCGCGGCTTCGACGCCGCCGATATGGGTCAGCATGAGCCGGCGCGCCAGCGTCAGGTCGCCGGCTTCCAGCGCGTCGACGATCTGCGCATGTTCGGCGCAGGATTTCCGCGCATCGTGGTCGGACTGGAACAGCGCGGCGACCAGCGAGGTGTGCGCGGTCAGGTCGCGCAGGATGTTGCAAAGCGTGTTGTGCCCCATGGCTTCGGCCAGGCACACGTGAAAGTCGGCGAGCAGAAAGGTTCGCAGGGCCATGTCGGTCCCGCGGATCGATTCTTCTTCCCGGGCCAGGTGCTTGCGGAGGGACCGCACGACCGACTGCAGCGGCGGCCCTTCGTGGCCGGTTTCCTCCGGGTTCGAGAGGATGCCGGCCTCGACGATGCGCCGTGCGGCAAACGCATCCTTCGCCTGCTCCAGCGAAGGCTCGACCACGTACCAGCCGCGCCGCGAGCGCACCTCGACGAATCCGCGCGTCTGCAACTGCACCAGCGCCTCGCGGATCAGCGTGCGGCTGACGCCGAACAGGTCCGCCAGTTCCTGCTCGCCCAGGCGCTCGCCGGGCACCAGCCGCTGGCACAGGATGGACTCGACGACGCGCTGGGTGATTTCGGACTGGTTGGCCACGGCGGGTGCTGCAAGCTAGGGGCTGGGGATGGGCCCGGAGTTTAGGCGCCGGCCGCAACGCCCGAGATTTCGGCGTCGGCATCGTCTTCCGTGGCCGGCACGTGGCGCCCGTCGAGCACCGCGCGGGCGCGCTCCTTGTCGATGTCACCCTCCCAGGATGCGACGACCACGGTGGCGACGCAGTTGCCGGTGAGATTGCCCAGTGCGCGGGCGATGCCCATGAACCAGTCGACCGACAGCACCAGCACGAGACCGATCGCCGGAATGTCGGGAATGGCCTGCAACGTGGCCGCGAGCACGACGATCGCCGAGCCCGGCACGCCGTGCGCGCCCTTCGAGGTGATCAGCGCGACCACGAGGATGGTCAGCAGGTGCGCCATCGTGATGTGGGTGTTCGTGGCCTGCGCGATGAACACCGCGGCCAGCGTGATGTAGATCGAGAACGCGTCGAGGTTGAACGAGTAGCCGGTGGGGATCACCAGGCCGACCGTCGAGTCCTTGATGCCCATGCGCTTGAGCTTGGACATGACCTGCGGCAGCACCGCGTCCGACGAGGTCGTCGCGAGCACGACCATCAGCTCTTCGCGCAGATAGCCGAGCAGCTTGAAGATGTTGAAGCCCGCCAGGCGCAGGATCAGCCCGAGGATGACGAACACGAAGATCGCCACCGCGACGTAGAACAGCGCCACCAGCGCGCCGAGCTGCGTCAGCGATCCGATGCCGTAGCCGCCGACGGTGTAGGCGATCGCGCCGAGCACGCCGAGCGGCGCGACCTTGATCAGGATGCCCATGATCTTGAAGATCACGTGCGACAGCGATTCGATGAAGCTGCTGATCGGGGCGCCGCGCTTGCCGAGCAGCGCCAGCGCGCAGCCGAACAGGATCGCGAACAGCAGCACCTGCAGCACGTCGCCGGTGGCGAATGCGCCGCCGACCGTGTTCGGGATCAGCCGCATCAGGAAGTCGACGACCCCGCCGTGCGCGAGCTTCTCCGCATTCGACGTGTACGAGCTGAGTGCGGAGGGATCGAGCTTGCTCGGGTCGACGTTCATGCCGGTGCCCGGATGGAACACGAAGCCGAGCAGCAGGCCCAGGCCCAGCGCGATCGTGGTCACGACCTCGAAGTAGACCAGCGCCTTGACCCCGACGCGACCGACCCGTTTCAGGTCGCCGGTGCCGGCGATTCCATGGACCACGACGCAGAACACCAGGATCGGGATGATCATCTTGATCAACCGGATGAAGCCGTCGCCGAGGGGCTTGAGCTTGACCGCGAACTCGGGCCAGACGACGCCGACGACGACGCCGATGACAAGGGCAAGCAGAACCTGCCCGAATAATGACTTGAAGAATCTTGACATTGCCAGCTCCGTGGGGTGAATCGATTGGTCCTCTACCGTTGCATCCATATCTTGGATACAAGAAATGTATGCGAC
>JAFECV010000252.1 GCA_018241985.1 Pseudomonadota bacterium
GATGCCCACGCCCCGCGCCCAGGCCGCCATCGCAGTCTTTGCGCGCGGCTGGTCGCAGGCATCGATCACCGCGTCGACGCGGTCCGGCAACAGTGCCGGCCAGTTGCCGGGTTCGACGAATGCTTCGATGGGATGCACCACGCAGTCCGGGTTGATCTGGGCGATGCGGTCCTGCATCGCCAGCACCTTGGCCTGGCCGAGCGTCGCATCCAGCGCCTGGATCTGCCGGTTGATGTTCGACTCGGCCACATGGTCGAGGTCGATCAGGGTCAGCCGCCCGACCCCGCTGCGCGCCAGCGCCTCGGCCGCCCAGGAGCCCACGCCGCCGAGCCCGGCAACCGCCACGTGCGCGGCGCGGATGCGCTCGGCGCCGGCACGGCCATAGAGCCTGGCAAGACCACCGAAGCGGCGCTCGAAATCGGCCTCACCCATCCGCGCCTACTTGAGCCGCGCGAGCCGTTCCTTCGCGGCGCTGGCCGCTTCCGACTGCGGATAGGCCTTGATCAGGTCGTTCAGCGTCTTGCGCGCCGACTTGGTATCGCCGAGCTCGATCTGGCAGTTCGCGATCGACAGCACCGACTCCGGCGCGCGCGCATGGTCCGGGTACTGCGACACCAGCGTGCGGAAATTGCCGATCGCGCCCTTGTAGTCGCGCACCGCGTACTGCGCGTTGCCGAGCCAGAACAGCGCCGACGGCAGGTAGCCGCTTTGCGGGTACTGCTTGACGAACGCGGCGAACGCATCGCGCGAGCCGGTGAAGTCGCCCTGGCGGAACGTGCCCAGCGCCGCCTCGTAGGCGGACTTCTCGGCCGGCGTCGCGCTGAAGGTCTTGCCGTCGACCGTGACCTGGCTCGGCTGGGTCGCGGCCTGCTGCGCGGCAGCGTTCTGCGTCAGCGTCTTCTGCTGTTCCTGCAGGTTCGACAGGTCACGCGCGAGCTGCTCGTTCTGCCCTCGCAGTGTCGCAAGGTCCTGGCGCAGCGACTCGATCTGGCTCTGCAGGTCGAGCAGGCTGCGCTGCATCTGGGCGGTGCCGGCTTGCGCCGCATCTGCCGCCTTGGTGTTCGCGTCGACGCGCTGGCGCAGCTCGAGAATGGCGCGCCGCGCGTCGTCGTCCTCGAACAGCGCGGCGTGCGCGCCGAAGGCCGGCAGCAGCGCGGCCGCAAGCGCCAGGCCGCGCAGCAGGGACAGAGCCCTCGCCGATCTCATCGGTAGGCGATGTCGGCGCGGCGGTTCTCGGCACGCGAAGCCTCATCGGTGCCCGGCGCCTTCGGCTTTTCCTTGCCGTAGCTGATCGCCTCGAGCTGGCTGTCCTTCACGCCGAGCAGTTCCAGCGCGCGGACCACCGCCTCGGCACGCCGCTGGCCCAGCGCCAGGTTGTACTCGGCGCTGCCGCGGTCGTCGGTGTTGCCTTCGACCACCGCATGGCGACGCGCATCCATCTTGATGTAGTTGGCGTTGGTCTCGATCACGTTCTGGTACTCGGGCTTGACCACGTACTTGTCGAAGTCGAAATAGACCGAGTGCGAACCGGCCGGGCCCTTGCCCTCGATCGTCGACTCGTTCACCGCGACCGGCGCGACCGCGCTCTGCGCCCCTTGGGTCGACATGCTGCCCGCGTTCTGGTTCTCGACCGGCGCCTTGTTCAGCTTCACGCCCGAGCTGCAGCCCGCCATCAGCGATACCACTGCAAAAGCCATCAGGAAACGTTTCAACATCTTCGTGCTCCTTCTCTAAAAACCAAGAAAAAATCAGCGCTGGAACGGGCCCCAGCTCGGCTCGCGGATGTCTCCGCCCTTGCCCGCAAGGCGGGCCTTGATCTTGCCGTCCAGCGTGGTGGTCATCAGTACGTCGCGGCCCTGTTCCTTCGTGGCGTAAACGATCAGCCGGCTGTTCGGCGCGAAGCTCGGGTGCTCGTCGAAGGTCGTGTCGGTGATGGAGTTTACCGTTCCACCCGAGAGGTCCATCAGCTGCAGCTTGAACGCGCCGCCCTCACGCTGGATATAGGCCAGCCAGCGCCCGTCCGGGCTGATCGCCGGCGACACGTTGTAGCTGCCGGTAAAGGTCACCCGCGTCGCGCCGCCGCCGCGGCTCGGCATGCGGTAGATCTGCGGCGAGCCGCCGCGATCGCTGACGAAGTAGATGCTGCCGCCGTCGGGCGAATAGCAGGGTTCGGTATCGATGCTCGGGTTCTGCGTGAGCCGGTTCGGGTTGCCGCCGTTCGCCGAGATCGTGTACAGCTGCGAACCGCCGTCGCGGCTGAGCGTGACCGCGAGCGTGCGCCCGTCCGGCGCCCACGCGGGCGCGCTGTTCGAGCCGCGGAAGTTCGCGATCAGCCGGCGCTTGCCGCTCAGGATGTCCTGCACGTAGACCACCGGCTTGCGCGACTCGAACGACACGTAGGCGAGCTGCGTGCCGCCGGGCGCCCAGGCCGGCGAGATGATCGGCTCGGGGCTGCTGAGCGCCGGCTGCGCGTTCTCGCCGTCCGCGTCGGCGACCCACAGCGTGTAGTGCGAGCCGGCCTTCGTGATGTACGCGAGGCGGGTCGAGAAGATGCCGCGATCGCCGGTCAGCTTCTGGTAGATGAAGTCGGAGATCCGGTGCGCGGCCAGCCGCAGGTCGCCCACCGTCACGTTGTAGCTCTGGCCGCCCAGATCCTGCCCGCGCACCACGTCCCACAGCCGAAAGCGCACGTCGTAGCGCCCGTCGGCCAGTTGCGTGACGCTGCCGGCGGCCAGCGAGTCCGCGCCCTTCTGCCGCCACTGCGACAGGTCGGGCCGCGCGGTTTCGTCGAGCGTCACGCCCGAGGCGTCGATGCTGCGGAACTGGCCACTGCGCTCCAGGTCCGCGCGCACGATCGCGCCGATCTTCTGCGGCGCCTGCGCTTCCCCGCGAAACGGAGCGATGGCGATGGGGAGCTGCGTCAGTCCGACGCCTGAGACTTCGACCCGGAACTGGGCCAGCGCCGGGGCCAGCGGAGCGGCCAGAAGGCTCGCCAGCACGAGCCGGCGCGTTTTCCTTGTTTTGCGATTCATCTGCCGTGCTACGTCGGGCGCCGTGCGGTGCCCGATAATTGCCGCAACAGTCGCCATTATGCCCATTGCGCCGGTCCGTTCCGCGGCGCAGCATCGTTTCACGAACATTCACCGGAGTCGCAGCTTGATACGACCGTCGATTGCGAGCCGCGCGCACGGCGACCGGGCCTGCGGGGCCGAAGGAGCGCAGTGACGACCCCGCTGTCCGCGCCGATTGCCGGCCTCAAGCGCCTCGCGCCCTACTTCGGGCATGCGCGCCTTGCGTGGCTCACCGCGGTCGCGGCGACCATCGTCGGTGCGTCGACCGAGCCGGCGATTCCCGCGCTGCTGAAACCGCTGCTGGACCGCGGTTTCCAGCGCGGCGCGCTGCCGCTGTGGCTCATCCCGGCGGCGCTGATGCTGCTGTTCGCGGTGCGGGGCCTGGCCGGCTACCTCGCGCAGCTCGCGCTGACCCGGGTCACGAACGACGGCATGCTGCTGCTGCGCCGCCACCTGTTCGACCGGCTGCTCGACGCGGACCTCGCGCTGTTCTCGCGCCAGTCGGCCAGCGCGCTCTCGAACACCGTGGTCTACGAGGTGCAGACCGGCGCGCAGATGCTGGTCAGCTCGCTCTCGGGCCTGGCGCGCGACTCGCTGACGCTGCTCGCGCTGCTCGCCTACCTGCTGTACCTGAACTGGAAGCTGACGCTGATCGTCGGCGTGCTGTTCCCGGCGGTCGCGTACGTGATGCAGACACTGTCGCGGCGGCTGTACCGCATCACCAAGGCGAGCCAGAACGCGACCGACAACCTCGCCTACGTGGTCGAGGAGAACGTGCTCGCGCACCGCATGGTGCGGCTGCACGACGCGCAGGCCGCGCAGGCCGGCCGCTTCGAGGTGCTGAGCCAGGCGATCCGGCGCCTCGCGATGAAGTCCACCGCCGCGCAGGCCGCGATGACGCCGCTCACGCAGATGCTCGCCGCCGCCGCGCTGTCGGCGGTGATCTCGATCGCGCTGTGGCAGAACAACACCGCCGGCGTGAGCGTCGGCAGCTTCGTCGCGTTCGTGTCGGCGATGCTGATGCTGGTCGCGCCGATCAAGCATCTGTCGGAGGTCGCGAACCCGATCACGCGCGGGCTCGCCGCGCTCGAGCGCGGGCTCGACCTGCTGGAGCAGACGCCGGCCGAGCGCGACGGGTCATTCCGCATGGACCGGGTCGAGGGCCGCATCACTTTCGAGGACATT
>JAFECV010000253.1 GCA_018241985.1 Pseudomonadota bacterium
GCCACGCGAGAGCGGGGCGATCGGCGTCGCCTGCGTGTTCAGCCGCGAACCGGTCAGCGCGCCCGACGCGAGCTGCGTGGCCGACGACACGCGCGACGGATCGCTGAACTGCCACGGCTACGGGTCGGTCGTCAGCGTCACCGCGACCTTCGGGCAGTGCGCGGCGGGCTGGGTGCTGGAGCAGCTGGCGACACGGCCGCGGTAGCATCCAGCGACGCACCGCGTCGCTATAATTCGCGGTCCCGATTTGCACGCGCCAAGCCGCGCAAACCGGCTCACAAGGGACCTTAGCTCAGTTGGTAGAGCAGCGGACTTTTAATCCGTTTGTCGTGGGTTCGATCCCCGCAGGTCCTACCAAAATCCATGCGGCTTTCCAGGTGAGCGATCACTGACAACCGACGCGAAGATTCGGTTTGTGTCACGGTTCATGTCACAGTAGTCAAGCCGCTGGCGCGGCGCCCGCAAGGGGCAAGGGCCTCAGAACGAGTGGGGCAAGCTGTGGGACGACTTCACAGAGCACGGCGGCCAGACCGGCTACCGGCAACTCTTCGCCAACAGCGCGGACCGCGTGAAGGCGATCGAGAAGACCCTGACGCCCGAGGGCTGGATGGACTCGAAGATCGGCAAGGTGTTCACCGCCAACGGCGCGCTCAAGGTGCCGATGCGTGTGGCGCAGAAGCAGGCCGGCTGGCTGTTCGACTGGCTCTCGGATTACAACGAGGCGATGGAGAACGGCGTGCGCCTGGCGGCCTACCGGACCGGCCTGGAGCAAGGGTTGTCGAAGGAGCAGGCCGCCTCGATCGCGAAGAACCTGACGGTCAACTTCAACAGGAAGGGCGCCATCACGCAGCAGGCGGGGGCTCTGTTCGCGTTCTTCAATGCGAGCGTGCAGGGCACGGCCCGTGTGGCGCAGACGATGTTCACGATGGAGCCGGGGAAACCGAAGACCATCCGCCTCTCGCCGTTCGGCATGAAGGTGGTGGCCGGCGGGATGCTGCTCGGCGTGGTGCAGCAACTCATGCTCGCTGCGGCGGGGTTCAACGACAACGACCCGCCGCAGTTCGCGCGGGAAACGTCGCTGATCATCCCGACCGGGGGCAAGACCTACGTGTCGATCCCGATGGCGCAGGGATTCCGCATCCTGCCCTCGATCGGCCGCACGGCGATGGAATTCGCGATGGATGGCTTCAAGCATCCGACCGAGCGCATCCTGAACCTGGTGTCGCAACTGACGAACTCGTACAGCCCGATCGGCGGCTCTGGCCTGTCGATTCAGTCGATCACACCGACGCCGCTGGCGCCGATCGCCGCGCTGTCGGAGAACAAGGATTTCACGGGCAAGCCCATCGCGCGCCAGTCGAGCAACAAAGCGATCCCAGGCTACACGCTGGCGCGGGACACGTCGAGCACGCTCGGCACGCTGATCGCGCAGGGGATCAACTCGCTCACTGGCGGGAGCAAGTACCTGTCGGGGGTTGTGAGTCCGACGCCGGATCAGGTTTCGTTCCTACTCTCGCAGTTCACGGGCGGGGTAGGCAAGGAAGTCAACAAGGCGGACCAGACCATCACGTCCATGGTCACCGGCGATCCGCTCCCGCCGTACAGGATTCCGCTGGTCGGCCGGTTCATCGGCAACGCATCGAGCCCGGCGTCCGAAGGAACCGACTTCTACGCCAACGTGGACAACCTCAACCGGATCGACACCGAAATCAAGGGCCTGAGAAGAGATGGCGACATGGCCGGCATTGCCCAGGTGCGCATGCAGAACCCCGAAGCCTACCTGTCCACCGTGGCAACCCATGCCGAGCAGCAGGTCATCAGGCTCAAGCGGCAGAAGTTCGACATGGTGAAGGCCGGCGCCGACCGCGCCCAGGTGCAGGCGATCGATGCCAAGATCACCGCGCGCATGGCTGCCTTGAATCGAGCCGTGGAGGCGATCCAAGCGGCGCGCCACTGATCCGCCCGCCCGATCCGACGACGCACCAGAGCGCGGGGCAAACAAGGCGCGCTGTTGATGCGAGCCTCAAGGCCACGGAAAATTCCAACCCGGAACTCAAGCAGATCACCTATGACCCCGCAACCGGACAATTTCTCGGAAGATTTGGACGAACTCTTCAACGCGGGCAACTTGGAGCACGCGCAGAAGCCGATCGGGCAAAGACGCAAGGAGTTCCTGGAGCAGGAACAAGTGTTCTTGCAAAAGCACAGGCTGGTTGGCGCACTGTTGCGCGAAATGCACTATTTAGATCACTCCGAGCCCCCGAAGCAGGCGGCCCTGTATCCGAGCGAGGAAGCCTACTGGACCGCCTCGGCCAGCATGTCGCCGGGCTGCGAGGTGAGCAAAGTGCGGGCGGAGCTGGAACGCCGCAAGCGCGCATCTTCTACAGCCGCGCGCGCGGCGCATCAGGCGGTCCAGGACGGCGAAAGCGCAGGCGATCAAGGCTAGAGTCACCCTCGCACGGGCCGGGCGCCGTGAGAAAATCGAACCAACAGGAGCCGGGTTCGCGTAGCGCCCACGTCTCCGGTCGGGCGGCGCGCCCGGCTCGGACACGAAGGGAACGGTATGGGATTCGGACTGATGTCATTCCTCGGGGGCGTGGGCCAGGGCGCCGTCACCGAGCGCAACTATGAGGATCAGCAGGCCCGGCTAGCAAGGCTAGACGCCATCGACGCACGGCGCGCCGATCAGCAGGCGCAGCTCGATCAGCTCCAGATCGACCAGAAAAACCAGCAGTGGGCCGACGCCCAAGGCGCGCGCGCCGCCGCACAGCAAGCCGCCAACCAGCCGCCAGCCGCTCCGACGACTCCGCAGGCACCGACCGATCCCGCCGCTCCGGCAGCCGCGGACCTGGTAAGCGGCACGGGCAACCAGCTCAACGATGTCGCAGCCGACCCGGCTGACTTCGCAGCCATCGACTCCAGCGGGCAGGATGCGCCTCCCGCTCCATCGTCGGCCGACCCGGCCAGCTTCGCCGCTCTCGATGCAAGCGACCAGGATGCGCCGCCTGCGCCGCAGTCGTTTGGGATGCCAGGAGCCGCGCCAGCATCTGGCGGCCCGGCACCGAATCCACCGGCCGCACAGCAAGGATCGCCGCTATCGAGTGCCGCCAGCGCACCATCTGCGGGGCAAGGCTTCGGCATGTCCAACGCCGACAACCTCAATACCGTCGCGCAGGCTGCGGTCAACTTCTACACCAGGGCCGGCAACGTCGCCGCCGCCCAGCAGGCGCAGCAGCAAATGGACACCTACCGCTCGAACCAGTTCGACATGCAGCGCCAACTGATCTACCAGCACGCGATCCAGACCTACCAGCAGGGCGGCATCCAGCCCGTGCTCGCGCAGTTCAACCAGTTCTATGCCGCCGGTTCCCCCGCCTCGGTAGAGGCCGGCCCGAACGGGACTCAGCAGATCGTGCGCCGCGACAGCAAGGGGAACATGGTCGGCCGGCCGATGCCGCTGTCCAGTGACGCGGACTTCGCGAGCGACATCTACTCGATGATCTTCCCCGACAAAGTGGCGCAGGCGCGGATGGCGATGCAGGCCAAGCTGGCCGAGATCAACGCCACGCCGAAGGCGGTCCCGAACGGCGGCAGCATCTACGTCAACGGCCAGTACACTCCCGGCGCCCCGGCCAAGCAGTTCGCCCCACAGCAGCCGCGCGAGGTGAAGCCCGGCGACACGCCGCAGGGTCAGCTCAACACGATGGTGAACGACCTGAGCAAGAACGCCGACACGAAGCTGTCGCCGGACCAGCTTGCAACCGCTCAGGATCAATCGCAGCGCATCTACGCCAACAACCCGAATACGCCGCTGCACACGGCCGCGCGGTTCGGCGTGGACATTGCCATGCATCCCGAGCGCATCGCGCCGGCCGTCAACCAGAAGAGCGGCACGATCGACTCCGCGTACACCGACCCGCAGACCGGCGCGCAGATCACGATGCGCACCGGCGTCGGCACGCCGACGAATCTGCCGCAGGGCATGACGCCCGACATGGCGAAGCAGCAGACCGACCAGATGCTCCAGAAGATGGAAGCCCAGTCGCCGGGCTCGACCAAGCTGTTCATCAACGCCGCAGCGGACCCCAAGCAACTGCCGAGCCTGCAGCAGTACGTGCAGCAGCAAGTCACCCAGGCGCTGCAGAAGCAGCCGACGTTCGGCGGCCTCAGCCCCGCGCAGAAGCAGGCTGCGATCGACCAGGGCATGCAGACCGAGATGTCGAGCGTGCAGAACAAGCTGGC
>JAFECV010000254.1 GCA_018241985.1 Pseudomonadota bacterium
CAGGCGCTCGACAAGTACGCACCACCGAAGCCTGCCGCGGACCAGGCGTCACAGTCCGACGCCCCGCTGCCCGCGAGCTATCCGCCGCTGGACGCGCCGGCGAACTGACGCCGGCGAACTGAAATTGCCCGCCATGACTGCACCGCACCCCGAATCCGCGCACCGTATTGCCGTCGCCGGCGCCGGCGGTCGCATGGGCCGGATGCTGATCGAGGCGATCCGCGACAGCGACGACTGCCGGCTCACCGGCGCGCTGGAAATGGCGCACAGCCTGGCGCTCGGGCTCGACGCGGCGGCGTTTCTCGGGCACGCCAGCGGCGTGGCGATCACCGCCGACCCGCGCGCCGGCATCGCCGAGGCCGAGGTGCTGATCGACTTCACGCGCCCGGAAGGCACGCTGGCGCACCTGCAGGCCTGCCGCGCGCTCGGCGTGAATGCCGTGATCGGCACCACCGGCTTCACCGACGCGCAGCGCGCAGAGGTCGCCCAGGCCGCTGAACAGATCGCGATCGTGATGGCGCCGAACATGAGCGTGGGCGTGAACGTCACGCTGCGGCTGCTCGAGATGGCGGCGCGCGCGCTGGCCACCGGCTACGACATCGAGATCATCGAAGCGCACCACCGGCACAAGGTCGATGCTCCGTCGGGCACCGCGCTGAAGATGGGCGAAGTGGTCGCGGCGGCGCTCGGGCGGGATCTCCGCCAAAGCGCGGTGTTCGAGCGGCACGGCATCACCGGCGAGCGCGATCCGTCGACGATCGGTTTCTCCAGCATCCGCGGCGGCGACATCGTCGGCGACCACACCGTGCTGTTCGCCGGCACCGGCGAGCGCATCGAGATCACGCACCGCTCGTCCAGCCGCGCGACCTACGCGCAGGGCGCGCTGCGCGCGGTGCGCTTCCTGCAGGGCCGCAACAGCGGCCTGTACGACATGTTCGACGTGCTTGGACTGAGATAGTCGTCGTCATGGGGGTGCCGTCCTTGCTCGCCCAGGGCGACCTGGTCACGCAGCTGGTCGCGGCGCTGCTGCTGGCGATGTCGGTCGCGAGCTGGGTCGTGATCCTGTGGAAGACCTGGCTGCTGCGCCGCGCCAGCGGCGACGTGGCGCGCAGCACCGCGGCGTTCTGGCAGTCGCCAAACGTCGAGGAGGCGCGCCAACGAGTATCGGCTTTTGACCGCGAAGCGCTGGTGCTTCCCTTGCTGGCTGCTATCGAAATAGAAGCGCCGCACACGCTCGCCGGCGCCGGCGACCGGTCCCAGCAACTGACCCGCGTGCTGCGCGGCGCGCTGCACCGGGTGCTGCGGCGCCTGCAGTTCGGCCAGGTGCTGCTGGCCACCGTGGGGGCGACCGCACCGTTCGTCGGGCTGCTCGGCACGGTCTGGGGCATCTACCATGCGCTGGTCGGCATCTCGCTGGTCAGCCAGATCACGATCGACAAGATCGCCGGCCCGGTCGGCGAGGCGCTGATCATGACCGCCGCCGGCCTGGCGGTCGCGATCCCCGCGGTGCTGGCGTACAACGTGCTCGGGCGCTTCGTCGGCCACATCGAGGCCGACCTCGAAGGCTTCGCCCGCGACATCCGCGAACTGATGGCCGGCCCGGGCGGCGACCGGCTGCAAGCCTGAGGGGGTGCGGCGATGGCATTCGGCCGACTCGAGCGCAGCCCCGGCCCGGCGCCGATGAGCGACATCAACATGACGCCGCTGGTCGACGTGATGATGGTGCTGGTGGTGATCCTGATCCTGACCGCGCCGCTGCTCGCCAGCTCGATCCGGCTCGACTTGCCGCGCACCGGGGCCGCCAGCCCGAGCGACGCGCCCCGGTTCGTGACCCTGGTGGTCGACAAGACCGGCCAGGCGTTCCTGGACGACGCGCCGGTGACCCAGGCCGAACTCGCCGCCGCGCTGGCGCGGATCGCCGCACGCAACCCGGATACCGAAGTGCAACTGCGCGCCGACCAGGCCGTGCTGTACGGCAGGGTGGTCCAGGTCATGGGCGCGGCGCAGCAGGCCGGGCTGGATCGGATCGGCTTCGTCGCCGAACCGGCGACCAAGGCGCCGCGTTAGCGCTGCGCGGCGCGCGAGCGCCTAGAATCGTTGCGGCGCAGCATGCCGCAACCCCATCGTCGCGACCGCCCCTCCCCCATTTCCCATGCGAGAGCAATACAACCCCCAGGAAGTCGAGCAAGCCGCACAGGCCCGCTGGAGCGCCGCCGACGTGTACCGCGTGCGCGAGGACTCGACAAAGAAGAAGTTCTACGCCTGCTCGATGCTGCCCTACCCCAGCGGCAAGCTGCACATGGGCCACGTGCGCAACTACACGATCAACGACATGCTCACGCGCTACCTGCGCATGAACGGCTACAACGTGCTGATGCCGATGGGCTGGGACGCGTTCGGCCTGCCGGCCGAGAACGCGGCGCTGAAGAACGGGGTGCCGCCGGCGCGGTGGACCTACGACAACATCGCCTACATGAAGAAGCAGATGCAGGCGATGGGGCTGGCGATCGACTGGTCGCGCGAGGTCGCCACTTGCGACCCCGACTACTACAAGTGGAACCAGTGGCTGTTCCTGAAGATGCTGGAGAAAGGCATCGCCTACCGCAAGACCCAGGTCGTCAATTGGGACCCGGTGGACCGCACCGTGCTGGCGAACGAGCAGGTGATCGACGGCCGCGGCTGGCGCACCGGCGCGCTCGTGGAAAAGCGCGAGATCCCCGGCTACTACCTGAAGATCACCGACTACGCCGAGGAACTGCTCGAGCAGGTGCAGACCGGCCTGGCCGGCTGGCCCGAGCGGGTGCGGCTGATGCAGGAGAACTGGATCGGCAAGAGCGAGGGCGTGCGCTTCGCGTTCACGCACGACATCCAGGGCGACGACGGCGAGCCGATCCAGGGCGGGCGCATGTACGTCTTCACCACCCGTGCCGACACCATCATGGGCGTGACCTTCTGCGCGGTCGCGCCCGAGCACCCGCTGGCCGCCCACGCCGCCCGGACGAATCCGAAGCTCGCGGCCTTCATCGAGGACTGCAAACGAGGCGGCACCACCGAGGCGGAACTCGCGGCGCGCGAAAAGGAAGGCATGTTCACCGGCCTGTACGTGACCCATCCGCTGGAGGGCGACCCGGTCGAGCTGTGGGTCGGCAACTACGTGCTGATGGGCTACGGCGACGGCGCGGTGATGGGCGTGCCGGCGCACGACGAGCGCGATTTCGCGTTCGCGAAGAAATACGGCCTGCCGATCAAGCAGGTGATCCTGGTCGAGGGCAAGCGCTACGACTACCGGCGCTGGCAGGACTGGTACGCCGACAAGGAGAACGGCGTCACCGTCAACTCCGACAGCTACAGCGGCCTGCCGAGCCGCGAGGCGATCGACGCGGTCTGCCATGCGCTGGCGGTGCGCGGCCTCGGCGAGAAGACCTGCACCTGGCGCCTGCGCGACTGGGGCATCAGCCGTCAGCGCTACTGGGGCACGCCGATCCCGATCATCCACTGCCCCGAGCACGGCGCGGTGCCGGTGCCGGAGCGCGACCTGCCGGTGGTGCTGCCGCAGGACTGCGTGCCCGACGGCACCGGCAATCCGCTGCAAAAGCACGAAGCCTTCCACGCCGGCGTGACCTGCCCGGTCTGCGGCGGACCGGCGCGGCGCGAGACCGACACCATGGACACCTTCGTCGACTCGTCCTGGTACTTCATGCGCTACTGCGACCCGAAGCTGGGCACCGCCATGGTCGGCGAAGGCACGCGCTACTGGATGCCGATGGACCAGTACATCGGCGGCATCGAGCACGCGATCCTGCATCTCTTGTACGCGCGCTTCTGGACCAAGGTGATGCGCGACCTGGGGCTGGTCGAGATCGACGAGCCGTTCACGCGGCTGCTGACTCAGGGCATGGTGCTGAACCACATCTACTTGCGCAGGAGCGACACCGGCGCGATCGAATACTTCTGGCCGCAGGACGTCGAGCCGATATTCGACGCCGACGGCAAGCAGGTCGGCGCGCGCCTGAAGCACGCGGTCGGCGCCTTGCCCGCCGGCACGCCGGTCGACTACGAAGGCGTGGGCACGATGAGCAAGAGCAAGAACAACGGCGTCGACCCGCAGGACCTGATCGAGAAATACGGCGCCGACACCGCGCGCCTCTATACCATGTTCACCGCGCCGCCGGAGGCCACGCTCGAGTGGAACGACCAGGCG
>JAFECV010000255.1 GCA_018241985.1 Pseudomonadota bacterium
AGCAACTGCGCCAGGGTGGCCGCAAGACCGGGGTTCGCATTGAACTTGAAGCTCGCGATGCAGTCCGGCCACGGGTATTCGTACGAGACGGCGGCAAAGCACGCGTCCAGCGGCGGCGGCGACTTCAGGCACGCGCCGCATTCGCGCGCCGGGTCGGCACCGGCCTGTGCCGGTGGCAGCGGCAGCGCACAGCGCCGGCAGCGCGGCACGGGCCGCGCGAAGCGCGCGACGCAGGCGTCGCACAGCGGCTGCGCCGGCCAGGCCCGGCAGACCAGGCACCGGCTCGGCACGCGGCGAATGGACCCGGTCAGCAGTCGGGACAGCATCGGGTCAATATACTCGCCACGCCGCCCAAGCCCACGGCCGAACTGCTGCGTCATGCCCAACGAACACCCGCCCACCATCGATCCCGTCGCCGCGGCGCGCTGGGCGCATGCCGCGCCGGCGCTCTCGCCCTGGCTGCACGAGGAGGTCGCGCGACGCATGGAGCAGCGCCTGGACGTGATCCGGGCGCAGCCGGCGCGCTGGGCGCACTGGGGCGCGGTGCGCGGCGGCCTGGGCGCGCATGCGCTGCTCGCGCGCCGCTACCGCGGTTCAGAGTGTTTTGTCGTGGAAGCGGACGACCGGTACGCGCAGGCCGCTATGAAAGCGATAGCGAAACCGTGGTGGCACCCGACCGGATGGCGCACCGGGGCGCTGCACTTCGAGGCGCCGCCCGCGGCCGGCGTGCAGATGGTGTGGGCGAACATGGCGCTGCACGAAGCGGCGGCGCCCGAGGCGCTGATCGGCCAGTGGCATCGCATGCTCGCCACCGACGGCTTCCTGATGTTCTCCTGCCTCGGCCCGGACACGCTGCGCGAGCTGCGCGCGTTGTACGCGGCGCTGGGCTGGCCGCCGCCGGGCCACGAATTCACCGACATGCACGACTGGGGCGACATGCTGCTGCACGCGGGTTTCGCCGAGCCGGTGATGGACATGGAGCGCATCCGGCTCACCTATGCGACGCCGGCGCGGCTGCTGCAGGATCTGCGCGAGCTCGGCCGCAACCTGCACCCGGCGCGCTTTGCCGCGCTGCGCGGGCGCGGCTGGCGCGAGCGGCTCGAGCAGACGCTGGCCATGCAACTCGCGGATCCGGCGGACGAGGGGCGCCTCGCGCTGACGTTCGAGGTCGTCTACGGCCACGCGCTCAAGCCCGCGCCGCGGGTGCCGGTACGGCCCGAGACCCGCGTGAAGATCGAATGGGTGCGCGACGCGCTTCACCATACCAGGAGTGTGGACGGGACCTGACCGGCGCTCGAAAAATCTTGTGGTCTACAATCGCTCACACTTGATTCCTAGAAGAATCTCCGGCGCGTGCACGGCTGGGCCGCAGCGCGCTGCGGCAGACGGATGGAGACAGAGCGCTTGTCAAATTCGGTATTCCGCTTCGCGACGACCCAGGGCCGGAACGTCCAGTGGCTGCTGCGGCGCAATTGCTCGGTGTCGCCGAGGCAACTCGCGGCGGTCTACGTCTCGCTGTGCCTGGTGTCGATCGGCATCGGCGTTCTCTGCTGGCTGCGTGGCGCGACGTTGGTGATGCCGTTTGCATGGCTCGAACTGCTGGTGGTCGGCGCGGCGTTCTGGGCCTACGCCCGGCACGCGGCCGACCGCGAGCGCATCTCGCTGGACGACGATGAGCTCGTGGTCGAACTGGAAAACGCGGGGCGGCTCGAGCGGGCCGCGTTCGACCGGCGCCGGGCGCGGGTCGAGCCGGCGGCGGGCGACGGCTCGCTGATCGAGGTGTCCGGCCAGGGCCGGGTGGTGCGGGTCGGACGCTACCTGCGGCCCGAACTGAGGCCGGCGCTGGCGCGCGAGATCCGGATGGCGTTGCGCGGCGCATGACGCGGGTGCGGTAGCCAGGGTAGGGTCGGGCGGCCGAGGACGGCGGAGCGAGTACGATTCTTTTTTTGTGTGTGAGGCAACGAAGAAGTGAACATGATCAAGAACACCCAGGCCAGACTGGCATCGGCGCTGCGCCTCCCGCTCGTCCTGTTCGCAGCGTGGTTCAGCGTGTCCGCGTGGGCGGTGGACAGCCTTCCCGGCGGGCCCTCGATGCTGGAGCTCAACCTGCAGCCGCCGGTGACCGCCATCGCCCGGGATCAGGCCTGGCTGAACAACCTGCTGATGATCGTCTGCACCGTGGTCTTCATCGGCGTCTTCGGCGTCATGTTCTATTCGATCTGGAAGCACCGCAAGTCGGTCGGCCACAAGGCGGCCACCTTTCATGAATCGGTCGCGATCGAGATCACCTGGACCGTCGTGCCGTTCGTGATCATCGTGCTGATGGCGCTGCCCGCCACCAAGCTGATCGTCGCGGCGAAGGACACGACAAATGCCGACCTGACGGTCAAGGTCACCGGCTACCAGTGGAAGTGGGGTTACGACTACCTGAATGGTCAAGGGCAGGGCATCAGCTTCCTGTCGACGATCAATCCGAAGATGCGCGAGTTCGCCGCGAATGGCGCCAAGGGAGCGCCGATCCCCGACAACTACCTGCTCGACGTCGATCATCCGCTGGTGGTGCCGGTGAACAAGAAGGTCCGCATCATCACCACCGCCGCCGACGTGATCCACTCCTGGGCCATTCCATCGCTCGGCGTGCGCCAGGACGCGATCCCCGGCTTCGTGCGCGACACCTGGTTCCGTGCGGAAAAAGTCGGCACCTACTTCGGCGACTGCACCGAGCTGTGCGGCAAGGAGCATGCGTTCATGCCGGTCGTGGTCAAGGTGGTGAGCGACGACGACTATGCCAAGTGGGTCGCGGCCGCGCAGCAGAAGCTGGCGGCCGGGCCGGACGCTTCGAGCACCACGCCCGTGGCATCGAAATAGAGCGGTGGCATTGAAATAGATATTGAGAGAAGGGGTTCCCCATGAGTGCAGTTCTCGACAACCAGGGTCACGGCGGCCACGCTCAAGACGATCACCATGCCCATGTGCCGACCGGCTGGCGGCGCTGGGTGTTCGCGACCAACCACAAGGACATCGGCACGATGTACCTGCTGTTCGCGTTCACGATGCTGATCATCGGCGGCGCGATGGCGATGGTGATCCGCGCCGAGCTGTTCGAGCCGGGGCTGCAGCTGCTCAATCCCGAGATGTTCAATCAGCTCACGACCATGCACGGGCTGATCATGATCTTCGGCGCGATCATGCCGGCGTTCGTCGGATTCGCGAACTGGATGATCCCGCTGCAGATCGGCGCGCCCGACATGGCGTTCGCGCGCATGAACAACCTCAGTTTCTGGCTGCTGATCCCGGCGGCGCTGATGCTGGTCGGCGGCTTCTTCATGCCCGGCGGCGCGCCGGCCACCGGCTGGACCATGTACGCGCCGCTGTCGCTGCAGATGGGCATGGCGATGGATTCGACGATCTTCTCGATCCACATCATGGGCGCGTCGTCGATCATGGGATCGATCAACATCATCGTGACGATCCTGAACCTGCGCGCCCCCGGCATGAAGCTGATGAAGATGCCGATGTTCTGCTGGGCCTGGCTGATCACCGCGTACCTGCTGATCGCGGTGATGCCGGTGCTCGCCGGCGCGGTCACGATGACGCTGACCGACCGCCACTTCGGCACCAGCTTCTTCAACGCGGCCAACGGCGGCGACCCGATCATGTACCAGCACATCTTCTGGTTCTTCGGTCACCCCGAGGTCTACATCATGATCCTGCCGGCGTTCGGCATGATCAGCCAGGTGATCCCGGCGTTCGCGCGCAAGCGCCTGTTCGGCTACACGTCGATGGTGTACGCGATCGCGGCGATCGCGATCCTGTCGTTCATCGTCTGGGCGCACCACATGTTCATCACCGGCATGCCGGTCACCGGCGAACTGTTCTTCATGTACACCACGACGCTGATCGCGGTGCCGACCGCGGTGAAGGTGTTCAACTGGACCGCGACGATGTGGCGCGGCTCGATGACGTTCGAGACCCCGATGCTGTTCGCGGTCGGCTTCATCTTCGTGTTCGTGATCGGCGGCTTCAGCGGCCTGGTCCTCGCGCTGGCGCCGGTGGACATCCAGTTGCACGGCACCTACTACGTGGTCGGCCATTTCCACTACGTGCTGGTCGCGGCGGCGCTGTTCGCGATGTTCGCGAGCTTCTACTACTGGAGCCCGAAGTGGAGTGGCGTGATGTACAACGAGACGCGCG
>JAFECV010000256.1 GCA_018241985.1 Pseudomonadota bacterium
CGTCGGAACCGCAAGATGCCCAATGGCCCAGCCGCTACGGCGCGGGGCGCCCGGGCTGGCACCTCGAATGCTCGGCGATGAGCGGGGCGCTGCTGGGCGAGCAGTTCGACATCCACGGCGGCGGCGCCGACCTGCAGTTCCCGCACCACGAAAACGAAATCGCGCAGAGCCAGGGCGCGACGGGCAAGCCGCCGGCGCGTTTCTGGATGCACAACGGCTTCGTCACGCGCGACAACGAGAAGATGTCGAAGAGCCTCGGCAACTTCTTCACGATCCGCGACATCCTGCAGCGCTACGACGCCGAGACCGTGCGCTTCTTCATCGCGCGCGCGCACTACCGCAGTCCGCTGCCCTACAGCGACGCGCACCTGGACGACGCGCGCAATTCGCTTGGGAGGCTCTACAACGCGCTGGCAGACGGAGATGAAGTTCTGCGTAACTGGAAACGCAGCGGGGCGGTCAAGCCGCTGCTCGAGTTGGACCATGCGGATGGCCTTGTCGACGGTTTCATTGCAGCCATGGACGAGGACTTTGGCACACCGCAGGCAATCGCCACATTGTTTGACATAGCCAGCGATATCGGCGCCATCAGGCGCGACCTGACGCAGATACCGGAAGCCGAGAGCGCGTTTAAAAAGGACATGGTTGACATACTGCAAAGAAAGGTTGTCACTTTGCGTTCGCTTGGTGCGACGATAGGTTTGCTACAGCAAGATCCGATCGCTCGAAAGCGGATCGGAGCGACTCTGGACGCACGCTTCATCGAGTCGTTAATTGAAGCGCGCGCCGTCGCCAAGGCGGCCCGGGACTATGCCGAGGCGGACCGTATCCGCAGCGAACTGCTCGAGCGCGGCATCGTGCTGAAGGACACCGCGGCGGGCACCACCTGGGAGGTTGCGCGCTGATGCAAGCCTACGGTTTATCGCGCTGCAACGAAGGGATCGCTTGAGATGCCTGCTTCAAAAAAGATAGCGACTGCAGCGTCACCCGCGCTGCTGATGCCGCCGTACTGGGACGATGCCCAGCGCCACCTGGTGCGGCGCGACCGGGTGATGAAGCGGCTCATCCCGCAGTTCGGCGAGGCCTGCCTGCAGTCGCGCGGCGAGGCCTTCACCACGCTGGCGCGCAGCATCGTCGGCCAGCAGATCTCGGTCAAGGCGGCGCAGGCGGTGTGGGAGCGCTTTGCGGCGCTGACGCGCAGGATGACGCCGGCGAACGTGCTCAAGCTCAAGGTCGACGACATGCGCGCCGCGGGCCTGAGCGCGCGCAAGGTCGAGTACCTGATCGACCTGGCGCTGCATTTCGACGCCGGCGTCGTGCACGTCAAGGACTGGGAGGGCTGGGACGACGAGGCGGTCATCGCCGAACTGGTGGCGATCCGCGGCATCGGCCGCTGGACCGCCGAGATGTTCCTGATCTTCCACCTGATGCGCCCGAACGTGCTGCCGCTCGACGACGTCGGGCTGATGACCGGCATCAGCCGCAACTACTTCTCCGGCGAGTCGGTCAGCCGCAGTGACGTGCGCGAGGTCGCGGCCGCCTGGGCACCCTATTGCAGCGTCGCGACTTGGTATATTTGGCGCTCGCTCGACCCGCTGCCGATTGACTACTAGGCTGCCGATTGACTATTAGGGCAGCGCATTTCGCCGCGCCGGTTGCCGGCGCGCGGACCCTGAAGGAGAACGATCGTTGGCCAAGAAAACCTTTCTCGACTTCGAGCATCCGATCGCCGAGCTCGAGACCAAGATTGACGAGCTGCGCTACGTGCAGAACGAAAGCGCGGTCGACATCTCCGAAGAGATCGACCAGCTCAGCAAGAAGAGCCAGCAGCTCACGAAGGACATCTACTCGGATCTCACGCCCTGGCAGATCACGAAGATCGCGCGTCATCCCGAGCGCCCCTACACGCTCGACTACGTGCGCGAGATCTTCACGGACTTCGTCGAGCTGCACGGCGACCGCCACTTCGCCGACGACCTGTCCATCGTCGGCGGGCTGGCGCGGTTCAACGGCAACGCCTGCATGGTGCTCGGCCACCAGAAGGGGCGCGACACCAAGGAACGCGCAGCGCGCAACTTCGGCATGAGCCGGCCCGAGGGCTACCGCAAGGCGCTGCGGCTGATGAAGACCGCCGAGAAGTTCAAGCTGCCGGTGTTCACCTTCGTCGACACGCCGGGCGCGTTTCCCGGCATCGAGGCCGAGGAGCGCGGCCAGTCCGAGGCGATCGGGCGCAACATCTTCGAGATGGCGCAGCTCGAGGTGCCGATCATCACCACGGTGATCGGCGAAGGCGGCTCCGGCGGCGCGCTGGCGATCTCCGTCGCCGACCAAGTGCTGATGCTGCAGTATTCGATCTATTCGGTGATCAGCCCCGAAGGCTGCGCGTCGATCCTGTGGAAGAGCTCGGAGCAGGCGCAGGTCGCGGCCGACGCGCTGGGCATCACCGCGCACCGGCTGAAGGCGCTCGGGCTGATCGACAAGATCGTCAACGAACCGGTCGGCGGCGCGCACCGCGACCCGCGTCAGATGGCGGCGTTCCTCAAGCGCGGCTTGAACGACGCGTACCGCCAGGTCGCCGACCTGAAGGTGAAAGAACTGCTCGAGCGGCGCTACGAGCGGCTGCAAAGCTACGGCCGCTACAACGACACCAAGGCCGACAAGTAGCAGCACCTGCGGCGGACCGTCAAGGCCGGCAACGCGCGGCAATGAGCAGCTCGTTCGACGACGCGCTGCGCGCCTTCTCCCCCGAGTTGCCACTGGGCGTGGCCTACAGCGGCGGCGCCGATTCCAGCGCGCTGCTGCTTGGCTGCGTGCGGCGCTGGCCGGGGCAGGTGCATGCGCTGCACGTGCACCACGGCCTGCAACCGGCGGCTGATGCGTTCGAGGCGCATTGCCGCGCGTTCTGCGAGCGGCACCGGGTGCCGCTGGTGGTGCGGCGCGTGCAGGCGGCCCCGGCGCGTGGCGCGAGTCCCGAAGATGCGGCGCGCACTGCGCGTTATGAAGCAATTGCGGCCACAGCCAAGGAAGAATGGGCGCAGTATGCTATTCATTCAGTAGCAATCGCGCAGCAGGCCGACGACCAGGCCGAGACCCTGCTGCTCGCGCTCACGCGCGGCGCCGGTCTGCCGGGTCTGTCCGCGATGCCCGCGCGCTGGGAGCGCGGCGGCATCACCTATCACCGGCCGCTGCTGCGCGTGCCGGCCGCGCAGATTCGTACCTGGCTGCGCGCGCAGGGCGAGGGCTGGATCGACGACCCCACCAACGCCGATCAGCGCTACACGCGCAACCGGATCCGCGCGCGGCTGATGCCGGCGCTCGGGCAGGCGTTCCCGCAGTTTCGCGAAACCTTCGCGCGCAGCGCCGCGCACGTGGCGCAGGCCGAGGTGCTGCTGCGCGAACTCGCCGCGCTGGACTTGGCGCAGGTCGGCGTTCCGCCGCTGATCGACGGCCTGCAGAGGCTGCCTGCAGCGCGCCAGGCGAACTTGCTGCGGCACTGGCTGCGGACCGCGCACGACACCACCGCCAGCACCGCGCAGCTCGATGAATTGCTCAGGCAAATCGCGGCCTGTCGCACGCGTGCGCAGCGCATCCACCTGAAGGTCGGCGCCGGCTTCGTGCAGCGCTGCGGCGAACGGATCGATTGGTACAATTCGCAGGTTTTGCTTTGATTCGCGACCGATGGCATTGATCGTCCAAAAATACGGCGGCACTTCGATGGGCTCGACCGAGCGCATCCGCAACGTGGCGCGCCGGGTGGCGAAATGGGCGCGCGCCGGCCACCGGGTCGTTGTGGTGCCGAGCGCCATGAGCGGCGAGACGAACCGGCTGCTGGCGCTGGCAAAGGAAGTGGCGCCGCCCAAGACCGGCGCCGCCTATGCGCGCGAACTCGACATGCTGGCCGCGACCGGCGAGCAGGCGTCGAGCGCGCTGCTGGCGATCGCGCTGCAGGCCGAAGGCATGGACGCGGTCAGCTACGCGGGCTGGCAGGTGCCGATCCGCACCGACAGCGCCTACACCAAGGCACGCATCGAGTCGATCGACGACACGCGCGTGCGCGCCGACCTCGACGCGGGCCGGGTCGTGATCGTCACCGGCTTCCAGGGCATCGACGGCGACGGCCATGTCACCACGCTCGGCCGCGGCGGCAGCGACACCTCGGCGGTCGCCGTGGCGGCCGCGATGGGCG
>JAFECV010000257.1 GCA_018241985.1 Pseudomonadota bacterium
GGTCGGCCGTGCCGACCAGGGCCTGGATCGCTCCGTGCAACTGGGCCTGGTCGCGGCCGCGCAGGCCATGCAGGACGCCCGGCTCGACGCCGATGCGCTTGCACCCGAGCGTTCCGGCGTCTACGTCGGGGTCGGCATGGCCGGCGCGCAGGCCATGGAATCGCTCTACAGCACGTTCTACCAGCGGGTGTACGACCCGGCCGGCAGCAGCCATCGCAACCCCACCGTGATGCATCCACTGACCGTGCCGCGCCTGATGCCCAACGCCACCGCCGCGGCGCTGTCGCTGCGTTACCGCCTGCGGGGGCCATCAAGCACCTATTGCGTCGCCTGCGCGTCGTCTGCCGTGGCGCTGGGCGAGGCCTGGCGCGCGATCCGCCACGGCCTGGCCGACACCATGCTGGTCGTCGGCACCGAGGCCCAGATCACCACCGGCTCCTATCTCGCCTGGAATGCGCTGCGCGTGCTGGCCGCGCCGGACGCGGACGACGTTGCGCGCAGCTGCAAGCCGTTCGATGCGCGTCGCAACGGCTTCGTGCTGGGCGAAGGCGCCGCCGCGCTGCTGCTCGAAACCCGCGCCGCGGCCCAGGCGCGCGGCGCCACCGTTCATGGCGTGCTCTGCGGCTACGGCAGCAGCAGCGACGCGCACCACCTCACCGCGCCGAGCGCCGACGGCCAGGCGCGCGCGATGCGGCTCGCGCTGCAGGAGGCCGGCATCCAGCCTACGGAAGTCGACTACATCAATGCCCACGGCACCGCCACCAGCCTGGGCGACGCCACCGAAAGCCAATCGATCGCCCAGGTGTTCGGCAGCCACGCGGCGCAGATTCCGATCAGCGCGACCAAGGCGATGCACGGCCACCTGATCGGCGCCGCCGGCGCCATGGAATTCGCCAGTACGCTGATGAGCCTGCGCACCGGTTCGCTGCCGCCGACCGCCCATCTGGAGCAGTCCGATCCGGCCTGCCCGCTCGACTACATCCCGAACGAGGCACGCCACGGCTGCCAGGTGCGTTACGCGCTGTCGAACTCGTTTGCGTTCGGCGGCAGCAACGTGGCGTTGCTGGCGCGTGCCGCCGAGGCGTAGGCCGGTGCAGCCCGTCGCCGCGCCTGTGCAACCGACGTCCGTCCGCTGGCCGCGCGAGGCGGCACGGCGTATCGGCACGCTCTGGTGGCTGAAGGCCGCGGGCACCACGCTGTACATGTGGGCGTTCTTCCAGCTCTACTTCTACCTGCTGAACCACCAGGCGTATCCGGTCACCGTGATCCCCCTCACCGCGCTCGACCGGGCGATTGCGTTTTCTCCCGCGTGGGTGCTGGTCTATTTCTCGCTGTGGGTCTACGTCAGCCTGCCGGGCGCGCTGCAGGCGAACTGGACTTCGCTGTTCTGGCACGGCGTCAGCGCGCTGCTGATGTGCGCCGTCGGCCTCGCGTTCTACTACCTGCACCCAACCACTTTCGTGCAGCAGGCCATCGACTGGAGCCACATGCCGCCGGGTCGCTTGCTGCAATCGGTGGATCGCGCCGGCAATGTCTTTCCTTCGATGCACGTGGCCTACGCCATCTTCGCGTGGGCGTGGCTGCGGCGCGAACTGCGCCAGATGCAGGCGCCGCGCTGGCTGCATGCCGTCAATGCGCTGTGGTGCATCGCGATCGGCTACTCCACCCTCGCGACCAAGCAGCACGTCGTGTGGGACGTGGTCGCCGGCTGCGTTCTCGGCGCGGCCTTCGGAGTCATGACCGTGCGGTCGGCAGACTGGCTGCAGGACCGGCGGCAAGACGCGCTGACACTGTCCTGAAAACAGGCCGCCCGCTCCCCTCGCCCCGATTCACCCGCTTTCCGCAGAGATGCCGATGATCGCGCCTGCCGCCGCCGACGCGCCGCTGGACTATCCGATCCGGCTCGACCAGGCCGCGATCGAACGCCTGATTCCGCACCGCACCCCGATGCTGTTCATCCGGCAGGCCGAGGTGCTGGCGCACGACCGCTACGAAGGCGTCGCGTTCTGGGACCCGACCAACCCGTTGCTGGCCGGCCATTTCCCCGGCTGCGCCATCGTGCCCGGCGTGCTGGTCCTCGAAGCGGCCGCCCAGCTCGCAGGCATCGGACTGCTGGCCGGCGACCCGATCGCGCGCAGCATCGGCCCCGGGCACCTCGGCATGCTGACCGCCGTGCGCAAGTGCTATTTCAAGCGGCCGATCCTGCCCCAAGAGCCCGTGCATCTGCGCCTGCACTGCCGCCGCATGGCCGACAAGGCGGTGCTGGCCACCGGCACGGCGTCGGTCGCCGACCGCGAAGCGGCAAGCCTGGAAATCATGGTGGCCCATGTCCCCGCGCAAAGCCTGCAGGGCCTGCTGCCGGGGAACGGGTTGGCGGCTTTGCTGCAGGAGCGCTGATCGGCTCGCGGCGATCAGACGTTGAACAAAAAGTTCATCACGTCTCCGTCCTTCACCACGTAGTCCTTGCCCTCGGCGCGCATGCGGCCGGCGTCCTTCGCGCCTTGCTCGCCGTTGTATTTGATGAAGTCGTCGAACGCGATGGTCTGGGCGCGGATGTAGCCGCGCTCGAAGTCGGTGTGGATCACGCCGGCGGCCTGCGGGCCGGTGTCGCCGACGTGGATGGTCCAGGCGCGCACTTCCTTCACGCCGGCGGTGAAGTAGGTCTGCAGGCCGAGCAGCTTGAAAGCGGCGCGGATCAGCCGGTTCAGCCCGGGTTCGTGCTCGCCGAGCTCGTTCAGGAACAGCGCGCGGTCTTCGTCGCTCATGTCGGCCAGTTCCGCCTCGACCTTGGCGCAGATCGCGACCACCGGCGCACCTTGCACTTTAGCGACCTCGCGCAGGCGACCCAGCAGCGGGTTGTTCTCGAACCCGTCCTCGGCGACGTTGGCGACGAACATCGCCGGCTTCGCGGTGATCAGGCACAGCGGTTTCAGCAGCGCCTGCTCCTCCTGCGTGAAGTTAAGCGTGCGCGCCGGCTTGCCTTCGTTCAGCTCGGCCTGCACGGTGGTGAGCAGCTTGACCAGCGCCGCGGCCTCCTTGTCGTTGCCGCTCTTGGCCGCCTTCACGCTGCGCGCGAGCGTCTTCTCGACGGTGGCCAGATCCGCCAGGCACAGCTCGGTCTGGATCACCTCGATGTCGGCGACCGGGTCAACCCGGCCCGCGACATGGATCACGTTCGCGTCCTCGAAGCAGCGCACCACGTTGACGATCGCGTCGGTCTCGCGGATGTGCGCGAGGAACTGGTTGCCCAGCCCCTCGCCCTTGCTCGCGCCGGCGACGAGGCCCGCGATGTCGACGAACTCGACGATCGCCGGCACGACGCGCTCGGGTTTCACGATCGCCGCGAGCTGCGCGAGCCGCGGATCGGGCACCTCGACCACGCCGACGCTGGGTTCGATCGTGCAGAACGGGTAGTTCTCGGCCGCGACATGCGCCTTGGTCAGCGCATTGAAGAGGGTGGACTTGCCGACGTTCGGCAGGCCCACGATGCCGCATTTCAGACTCATCGCAGGGCTCTATCTCTATGGGGAACAGGGGAACCGGCCATTGTAGGCGGCCCTAGGCGGCACCAGGCAGCGGTACGCGGCGCCCGTCAGCCGAAACGGTAGCTGGCCGCGGCCGGCTGCCCGACCGCGAGCCGGAGACCGGTGCCGGCGCGCACGATCGCGTTCATGCCCCAGGTGATCGCGCCGTCCATGCGCGCGTCCTGCCGGTAGCTTTGCAGCGCATCGCTGACCGCCGGGCGGCTGTGGCCGCTGGCCGGGTCCACGTTCGGGATCGTGCAGCGCACGCAGGGCTTGACCGGCTGCAGTTGCACCACCCCGCCGGCCGTCGTCAGCTGCAGCAGGTCCATGTGGTCCTCGTCGTGCGCCGGCACGCCGCCGAGCACCAGGTTCGGGCGAAAGCGCTCGATGCCGACCGGCGCCTCGCCGCGCTCCTCGAGCCGGCGGTTCACCTCGTCCAGCGCGGCGCTGCTGGTGACGAGCAGCGCGAATGCGTCGTTGAACTGCAGGGCTGCATCGAAGTCGCCGGTCCACTTGCGGCTCGACAGCCGCCGCGCGCCGGCGGCGAAACGCACCAGCCGCAAAGTTTGCCCCAGAAAGCCGCTGAGCCAGGCCGCGGCCGCGTCGCCCATGTCGTCGGCCTCCAGCGTGTCGTCCCAGACCCTTACCGCCACGGCC
>JAFECV010000258.1 GCA_018241985.1 Pseudomonadota bacterium
GCTCGGCGCCATCGACGTGCTGGTCAACAACGCCGGCTGGGACGTGTTCAAGCCGTTCACCAAGACCGGCCCGGCCGAATGGGAACGGCTGATCGCGATCAACCTGACCGGCGCGCTGCACATGCACCACGCGGTGCTGCCGGGCATGGTCGCGCGCAGCAGGGAACCGGGTTGGACGGGCGCGCGCATCGTCAACATCGCGTCCGACGCGGCGCGTGTCGGCTCGTCGGGCGAGGCGGTGTACGCCGCCTGCAAGGGCGGCCTGGTCGCGTTCTCGAAGACCATCGCCCGCGAGCACGCGCGCCACGGCATCACCGTCAACGTCGTCTGCCCGGGACCAACAGACACCGCGCTGTTTGCCGACTACAAACAAGGCGCCGGCAACCCCGAGAAGCTGATGGAGGCGTTCACGCGCGCGATCCCGCTCGGCCGCATCGGCCAGCCCGACGACCTGCCCGGCGCCATCCTGTTCTTCGCCAGCCGGGACGCGGCCTACGTCACCGGCCAGGTGCTGAGCGTCTCCGGCGGCCTGACGATGAATGGTTGAAATTTTGAGCGTTTCATGCTCCCAGCCCTTATTCAACGTGCGAGAACTGCTATGAAATTTGAAGACATCCTGTACGAGACACGGAACGGCGTGGCCTGGATCACGATCAACCGCCCCGAGAAGATGAACGCCTTTCGCGGCACCACCTGCGACGAGCTGATCAAGGCGCTGAACAAGGCCGGCTACGACAGAAACGTGGGCGCGATCGTGCTCGCCGGCGCCGGCGACAGAGCGTTCTGCACCGGCGGCGACCAGTCGGCGCACGACGGCAACTACGACGGGCGCGGCACCATCGGCCTGCCGATCGAGGAACTGCACGGCGCGATCCGCGACGTGCCCAAGCCGGTGATCGCCCGCGTGCAGGGCTACGCGATCGGCGGCGGCAACGTGCTGTGCACGATCTGCGACCTGACGATCTGCTCCGAGAAGGCGATCTTCGGGCAGGCGGGCCCGAAGATGGGCTCGGTCGACCCCGGTTTCGGCACCGCCTACCTCGCCCGCGTCGTCGGCGAGAAGAAGGCGCGCGAGATCTGGTACTTTTGCCGGCGCTACACCGGCCAGGAGGCAGCGGCCATGGGCCTGGCCAACATCTGCGTTCCGCACGACAAGCTGGACGAGACGGTGCAGCAGTGGGCCGAGGAGATCTGCGAGAGGAGCCCCACGGCGATCGCCATCGCCAAGCGCAGCTTCAACATGGACACCGCGCACCAGGCCGGCATCGCGGGCATGGGCATGTACGCGCTCAAGCTCTTCTACGACACCGAGGAGTCGCGCGAGGGCGTGGCCGCGCTGAAGGAAAAGCGCAAGCCCGAGTTCCGCAAGTACGCCAAGTAGCGCGGACCTCCATCGATCGACTGCAGCCGACAAGAGCGCGGGTGATGCGCGCGCTGGCGGAGCTCAATCGGAGACAAGCCCATGAATCCCTACCTCGACGAAGACCTGACCGCGCTGGCCGAACACGCACGCCGCTTCGCGACCGACCGCATCGCGCCGGGCTTCCAGGAGCGCGACCAAACGCGCGTGCTCGACCGGCACCTGATGCGCGAGATGGGCGAACTGGGCTTCATCGCGCCCGAGCTTCCCGAGGCCTTCGGCGGCCAGGGGCTGGGCTGTCTCGCCGCCGGCGTGATCCACGAGGAGGTCGCGCGCGCGGACTTGTCGATCAGCTACATCAATCTGCTCGCTTCGCTGAACAGCCAGATCCTGTCGCAGCATGGCCAGCCCGGCGTGGTGAGGCCGTGGCTCGAGAAGCTCGTGCACGGCCAGGCGCTTTGCGCGATCGCGCTGACCGAGCCGCGCGGCGGGTCGGATGCCGCCAACCTGCGTCTGCAGGTCGAGCGCGCGGACAACGGCGATTACGTGATCAACGGCGAGAAGACCTCGATCTCCGCCGCGACCCAAGCTGACATCACCGTCGTGTTCGGCCGCACCGGCAGCGTCGATGCGGGTGCGCAGGGCATCACGGCGCTGCTGGTGCCGATGGACATCCCCGGCATCACGACCCGGCGCTTCGACTGCCATGGCCAGCGCGCGATCGGGCGCGGCTCGATCTTCTTCGAGAACGTGCGCGTGCCGGCGGACCACCGCCTCGGCGACGAGGGCAAGGGCTTCGTTCAGGTGATGCAGGGCTTCGACTTCTCGCGCGCGCTGATCGGCCTGCAGGTGCTGGCGGTGGCGCGGGTCGCGCTCGACGAGACCTGGGACTACGTCGCCCAGCGCGAAGCCTTCGGCCGGCCGCTGTCCGCATTCCAGGGTGTCTCGCACCCGCTGGCGGAACTCGACACCCAGGTGGAGGCGGCGCGGCTGCTGTGCCTGCAGGCGCTGTGGCTGAAGGACCATGGCCTGCCGCACAGCGCGGAAGCCGCGATGGCGAAATGGTGGGCGCCGAAGCTGGCGTACGACGCGGTGCATCAGTGCCTGCTGATGTTCGGCCATGGCGGCTACGACCGCGGGCCGATGGAGCAGCGGCTGCGCGACGTGCTGGGTTTCCAGATCGGCGACGGCACCGCGCAGATCATGAAGACCATCATCGCCCGCTCCCGCGCCGGGCGCGGCGCGGTGCCGGCGTGAATCGTTCGGCGCACGAAGCGACCGAAAACGGTTACAACGACGACAGGAGACAAGACCCATGGACTTCGATGCCATCCTGCTGGCGCCGCGGCGTGCGGCGATGATCGAACGCGGACTCTGGTACGACCGCACCATCAACGACGCAGTCGACGCCTGTCTGCGCGACTGTCCCGACAAGACGGCGCTGACGGCGGTGCAACTGGCCGATGGCTCGGTGCGCACGTTCAGCTACCGCGAGCTCGCGGCCATGGCGGACCGCATCGCGATCGGCCTGCTGCGCCTCGGCGTCGGCCAGGGCGACGTGGTCTCGGTGCAGTTGCCGAACGTATGGCAGTTCACCGCAACCTACCTGGCCTGCTCGCGCATCGGCGCGGTGCTCAACCCGCTGATGACGATCTTTCGCGAACGCGAGCTGTCATTCATGCTGCGGCACGGCAGCGCCAGGCTGATGATCGTGCCGAAGTCGTACCGCGGACACGACTTCGAGCAGATGATGGCCGCGCTGGCGCCGACGCTGCCGGATCTGCGGCAGGTGGTCGTTATCGGCGGCGCCGGTGCGAACAGTTTCGAGCGGCTGCTTGGCGAACCGGCCTGGGAGAACGAGCCCGATGCGCCGGCGAAGCTGCGCGCGCACCGCCCTTCGCCGGACGACATCACGCAGCTGATCTACACCTCGGGCACGACCGGAGAGCCCAAGGGCGTGATGCATTCGGCGAACACGCTGATGGCGAACATCGTTCCCTACGCCGAGCGGCTGCACCTGGGGCCGGACGACACGATCTTCATGGCCTCGCCGATGGCGCACCAGACCGGCTTCATGTACGGGCTGATGATGCCCATCGTGCTCGAGGCCACCGCGGTGCTGCAGGACATCTGGGATCCGGGCCCGGCCGCGGAGAACATCCGCCGCTACGGCGCGACGTTCACGATGGCCTCGACCCCGTTCCTGACCGACCTGACGCGCGTCGTGCAGGAGACCGGCCAGCCGGTGCCGACGCTGAAGACCTTTCTGTGCGCGGGCGCGCCGATTCCCGGGCCGCTGGCGCAGCAGGCGCGCGAGGTGCTGGGCACAAAAATAGTCTCCGCCTGGGGAATGACCGAGAACGGCGCGGTCACGCTGATCCGGCCGGAGGACGACGACGCGCTCGCAACCTCGACCGACGGATGCCCGCTTCCCGGCGTCGAGGTCAAGGTGGCCGATGCGGTCGGCAACGCGCTCCCGCATGGCGAGGTGGGACGGCTGCTGGTTCGCGCCTCTTCCAACTTCGGCGGTTACCTGAAGCGCCCGCAGTGGAACGCGACCGACGCCGGAGGCTGGTTCGACACCGGGGATCTGGCACGGAGCGTAGCGGGCAGCTACATCCGCATCGCCGGCCGCAGCAAGGACGTGATCATCCGCGGCGGCGAGAACATTCCGGTGTTCGAGATCGAGTCACTGCTCTACAAGCATCCGGCGGTCGCCCAGGTCGCGATCGTCGCCTACCCCGACGAGCGGCTCGGCGAGCGCGCCTGCGCGGTCGTCGTCGTCAAAACCGGTCAGCGTTTCG
>JAFECV010000259.1 GCA_018241985.1 Pseudomonadota bacterium
TTTTTTCCTTGTGCATGCGAAATTTTTCACTGAGCGCACGAAATCTTCCAAGTGCAACCCACAGCATCCTGACCTTTGACACGGCCATGCATTTGAGCGTCATTGCGCGGCCACTGTTGAGCCGACGGCACACTCCAGCCTGGCCTGAATCCAGACCCCGCCGGCCGCTCCTCGCGCAGCCGGCTGATGAGGAATGCAGTTACGCCGCCGGCAGCCGCCCGCGCAGGTTCCGTGCGTCGAACGGGCCGCTTTCGGCGATCAGCTTGCGTGCCGCGCCGACCTGATCCCAGGTGTTCCAGAGCAGCACGCCGCGCACCCGGCCCGCTTCGAGGTAGTACACCACCCCTTCGCGGAACGGGGTGACCCATTGCTCGACCGTCTCGAGGCGCGCGTCGAGCGTGCCGACCGCCTCGTAGCCCAGGTCGAACAGGTCCGAATAGAAGAACGGCAGTTCGTCGTACGGCGCGTCCTGCCCGGCCATGCAGCGGCCGGCGCGCTCGCCCATCGTGACCGCGGCGTTCTCGTGCTCGACGCGGATGCGCCGCCCCAAGGCGGCAGCGGGGAACGCCGCCACGTCGCCGGCCGCGTAGATGTCCGGGTCGGAGCTGCGCAGGTGCTCGTCGACCACGATGCCGTTGTCCACCGTCAGGCCCGCGGCCTGCGCCAGTTCGACGTTCGGCGTGATGCCGAGACCGGCGACGACCGCATCCGCCTGCAGCCGGCTGCCGTCCGACAGCTCGAGCGCGCCGCCGGCCGCGCCCAGCGCCGTGACGCCGGGGCGCACGTCGACGCCCTTCTCGCGGTAGTAGCTGGTCACCGAATCGGCCAGCGCCTTCGGGTAGGCCCGCGCGCAGATCGCGTCTTCCGGGAACAGCATCGTCACCTTGCAGCCGTTCATCGCCATCGACGCGGCGATTTCGCTGCCGATGAAGCCGCCGCCGATCACCGCGACGCGCGCGCCCGGCCGGGCCGCTTCGCGCAGCCGCTTGTAGTCGTCGAAGGTGCGGAAATAGATGAAGCCTTCCCCGAACGGCAGCCGACGCGGCGCGCCGCCGGTCGCGATCAGGAGCTTGCTATAGCGCCAGGTGTCACCCTGGTCGTCGCGCACGACATGCGCGGCGCGGTCGATCGCGACCGCGCGACACCCGAGCTGCACCGTCGCGCCGGTCTTCGCGACCGGGCGCCAGATGTCTTCCTCCTTGCCGTCCTTCCACAGCGCCTTGGACAGCGGCGGACGGTCGTACGACGGATGCGGCTCGTCGCCCAGCATCGCGATCGTCGCTGCCGGGTCGGCCTGGCGCAGCGCCACCGCGGCAGCCGAACCGGCCATGCCGGCCCCGATGATCAGATGGTCGCGTGTGTGCTCCATGGCTTGCCCCTCGTTCGGTCCTGGATCGGCCCATGATAGGCATCAGCTTTGAGCAGTGGCGAGCGAAGCCATGGCAACCCTTTCGCGCGCACTGGAACAACTCTTTGATACGACGTCGCGGGTAAACCCTGTTCCGACAGCCCGGCACGAGGCGTACGCTGAAACATGAATCATGGTTCATGTTTTTGACCTGGCTTCCGCGATGCCCGAACGCGTCCCGAAGCCCCCGCGACATCTGGTGCGCGCACCGCGGCAGCAGCGGGGCCGCGAACGGCAGGACGCGCTGATCCGCGCCGGCCTGCACCTGACGGAAACGCGCAACTGGGACGAGGTCAAGGTCGACGACATCGCCGCCGAGATCGGCTGCTCGACCGGGACCTTCTACACGCGGTTCCACAACAAGGCGGCGTACTTCGACGTGCTGGTCGACCTCGTCACCCAGGCGATGCAGGCGCGCAGCAACGCCTTTTTCGACGCGCCCGAGCGCAACGCGGAGAGCCCGCACCAGTTCGTCGAGCGCTGGATCGGGCTCGCGCTGCACTCCTTTGCCACGCACCGCGGTCTGTACGCGGCCGCGGTGATCGAACTGCGGCGCGATCCGCCGCAGCGGGCCGCGGCCTCGCCGCTGCTGCGCTTTCGCGACCGCAGTCGCGAACAGTTCATGCAGGCGATGGCGCGCTGGCCGCACTGGCGCAGCGAGGCCGCGCGCCGCCAGTTGCTGTTCGCGCACCAGCTGCTGCAGGGCGTGCTGGTCAACGCCGTGTTGACCGACCCCGGCCCGTTGCATCTGCGAGACCCGGAACTGCGCGCGCAACTGGCGGCGACCCTGTCGGCGTACCTCGGTCTGCGCAAGACACCGCCCTGAAAACCCGCCAGCGCCCCAAGGAGAGCACGATGAACGCCATCCCCGCAGGCTGCGCGCACCGCGCGACGATCGACTTCCAGCGCCTGGTCGCTGCCCAGCAGCCACCGGCCGACGACCAGGACTTCGCCGACGCGCGGCGCGGCTTTCTCGGCACCGTGCCGGACGCCGAGGTGGCGCGCGCCGACGGCAGCCCGGTCTGGAATCTGGCGGCCTACGGCTTCCTCGACCAGGCCGGCGCGCCCGACACGGTCAATCCGATCCTGTGGCGGCAGGCCCGGCTCAATCGCGAGCACGGGCTGTTCCAGGTGACGGAGCGCATCTTCCAGGTGCGCGGCTTCGACATCGCCAACATCACCTTCATCGAGACCGACCGCGGCGTGATCGCGCTGGACGCCCTCACCTGCCCCGAGACCGCCAGCGCCGCGATGGCGCTGTACCGCCGGCACCGCGGCAACCGCCCGCTGCACACCGTCGTCTACAGCCACAGCCATGCGGACCACTTCGGCGGCGTCGCCGGTCTCGTCAGCGAGGACGACGTGCGCGCCGGGCGGGTGCAGATCGTCGCGCCGCTGCTCTTCATGCAATGCGCGGTCGCCGAGAACGTGATGGCCGGCGTCGCGATGGCGCGGCGCGCGCAGTTCCAGTTCGGCCACACGCTGGCCGTGGGCCCGACGGCCCAGGTCGACTCGGGCCTGGGCAAGAGCATGCCGCGCGGGCGCCCGAGCCTGATCGCGCCGACGCGCGAGATCACCCAGGCGCACGAGGTGCACGTGATCGACGGGCTGGAGATCGAGTTCCAGCTCACGCCCGAGACCGAGGCCCCCGCCGAGATGCACCTGTTCATCCCTGGCGAGCGGGCGCTGAACCTGGCCGAGAACGCGACGCACACGCTGCACAACCTGTGCCCGTTGCGCGGCGCCAAGGTGCGCGACGCACTGGCCTGGTCCCGCTACCTGAACGAGGCGCTGCACCGCTACGGCCCGCGCACCGACGTGATCCTGGCGCAGCACCACTGGCCGACCTGGGGGCACGAGCGCGCGCTCGGCTTCCTCGCCGAGCAGCGCGACCTGTACCGCTTCCTGCACGACCAGACCGTGCGGCTGATGAACCACGGCCTCAAGGCCGCCGAAATCGCCGAGCAGTTGCAACTGCCGCCGGGCCTCGCGAGCCGCTGGCACGCGCGCGGCTACTACGGCACGGTGTCGCACAACGTCAAGGCGATCTACCAGCACTACCTGAGCTGGTACGACGCGCACCCGGCGAACCTGAACAAGCTGCCGCCGGTCGATGCGGCGCGCAAGTACGTCGCCTACATGGGCGGTGCGGCAGCCGTTCTGCACAAGGCGCGCGCCGACTTCGAACGCGGCCAGTTCCGCTGGGTGGCCGAGGTGATGGCGCACCTGGTCCACGCCGAGCCGGGCAACCGCGAGGCGCGCGAACTCGCGGCGGCGGCGCTGGAGCAGATGGGGTTCCAGGCCGAATCGGCCACCTGGCGCAACGCCTACCTGCTCGGTGCGCACGAATACCGCGCCGGACCGCCGGCGCCCACCGAAACGGCCGGGCAGGCGATGTTGAGCGCGCTGCCCAACGCGCTGCTGTTCGACCTGCTGGCGATGCGCGTGGTCGCGGAGCGCGCGCAAGAGCTGCGCTTCGACATGGCCTGGCATTTCACCGACAGCGGCGAGCACTGGCGGGTAACCCTGTCGAACGCGGCGCTGAGCAGCATCCGCACTGACGCACCCACCAGCGGCGACGTCGTCATCTCGACCGACCGCGCCACGCTCGACGCCCTGCTGCTGCAAAAACTCGCGCCGGCCCAGGCGATCGCGAGCGGCCGCTTCAAGCCGACCGGCAATGCGGCGCTGCTGACGCAGTTCTTCGGCCTGCTGGACCGCTTCAGCGGGAGCTTTCCGGTGGTCG
>JAFECV010000025.1 GCA_018241985.1 Pseudomonadota bacterium
TCGTGATGCCGTGGGAAGGCGTGAAGTTCGACGCCAAGGGGCAGAACACCGAAGGCCAGGGCCTGATCCTGCAGCTCGAGGACAAGGAATACCACACGGTCTGGCCGACGCGCTACAAGAAGATGGACGACCTGCCGAAGCTCCCGTTCAAGTGGCAGTGACGGGGCAATGACGAGGCCGCGACGGCGCCGCGACCGACGACAGCCGCGCAACCGCATCGAGGCCGCCTTGATCGACGCGCTCGCTACCGGCCTGCTGAACGGCCTGGTCTACGCGCTGATCGCGGTCGGCCTGGCGCTGATCTGGGGCATCACCGACGTCATCAACTTCGCGCACGGCGACTTCCTGATGCTCGGCATGTACGCGGCCTACTGGCTGTTCACGCTCGGGCACCTGGACCCGACGCTGTCGGCGCCGCTGGTCGCGTGCCTGCTGGGGTTCGTCGGCTTCCTGACCTTCGCGCTCGTGATCCGGCCGCTGCAGCGCGGGCCGGCGATGATCGTCATCCTCGCGACCTTCGGGCTCGGGCTGGTGCTGCGCCAGCTCGCGTTCATCGCGTTCTCGCCGGACTACCGCAACCTGCCGGCGACCTGGCTCTCGGGCAGCGTCAGCTTAGGCAACGTGCACCTGGGCCGGCCGCAGCTCGGCACCGGCATCGTGTCGCTGGTCGTGATCGTGCTGCTGTTCCTGCTCGTGTACCGCACGCGCTGGGGGCATGCGCTGCAGGCGGTGGCCGAAGACCGGCAGGCGGCTTCGCTGGTCGGCATCGCGTCGGACCGCGTCAACGCGCAGGTCTGGATCCTCGGCAGCGCCGCGGTGGGCCTGGCCGGCGCGCTGCTGACGACCTTCTTCTACGTGTTCCCTTCCGTCGGCAGCGTGTTCGGGCTGCTGGCGTTCGTCGCGGTCGCGATGGGCGGGTTCGGCTCGCTGCCGGGCGCGTTCCTTTCGGGCATCCTGATCGGCGTCATCGAGGCGATGACCGGCTATCTGGTGCTGCCGGCGTACAAGATGGTCAGCATCTTCCTGATCTTCCTGCTCGTGCTCTGGTACCGGCCGCGCGGCCTGTTCGGGCGCTGGTGAGATGGACCGCCCAGGCTCCGCTCCCGAGCAGCGGCCGGACGGCGCGGCGCACGCGTCCGCCACCGTGGCGGCGGACATGCCTGCTGACGTGAACGCGCCGGCCCGGCGCCGGGCCATCGCCTGGCTGCTCGTCGCGATCGCGGCGCTGATCGTCTTTCCATTCTTCGTGCCCGACCCGTTCTCGCAGCAGGTCGTGGTGATGATGCTGATGTACGGCGCGCTCGGCGCCGCGTGGAACCTGGTCGGCGGCTTCCTCGGCCGGGTCTCGTTCGGGCACGCGGTGTTCCTCGGCATCGGCGCCTACACCACCTTGCTGCTGCTGCAGTCGCTGCACCTGAGCCCGTGGATCGGGATTCCGCTCGGCGGCGTGGCGGCGGCGGCGGTGGCGTTCGTCGTCGGCCGGCCGACGCTGCGGCTGACCGGCCACTACTTCGCGATGGCGACGATCGCGCTGCTGTCGGTCGCGCAGCTGCTGGTGGTCAACTGGGACTGGGCCGGCGGCGCGACCGGCGTCGAAGCGCCGATCGCGAACAACCCGTGGCTGCTGCTGTTCCGCAGCAAGGCGCCGTACTACTGGATCGCGTTCGCGCTGGCGCTGCTCACGCTGTGGGCCACCGTGGCGCTGGTGCGCTCGCGCACCGGCTACTACTGGCGCGCGATCAACGGCGACGAAGCGGCCGCGCGCAGCCTGGGCGTGCCGGTCGAGCGCTACAAGATGCGCGCGTTCGTGCTGTCGGCCGCGCTGACCGGCGTCTGGGGCGGCTTCTATGCGATCTACATCGGCTTCATCGACCCGGACTCCGCGTTCAACCTCACGCTGTCGATCCAGATCGTGCTGGTCGCGATCCTCGGCGGCATCGGCAGCCTGGCCGGCCCGTGGCTGGGCGCGGCGGTGCTGATTCCGCTCGGCGAGGGGATGCGCGTCGCGCTGGGCAGTTCGGGCAGCGGGTACGACCTGCTGATCTACGGGCTGGCGATCATCCTGGTGAGCCTGTTCCTGCCGAAGGGCCTGATCACGTTGAGGCTGCGCCGTGGCTCTGCTTGAAGTCGAGAAGCTGACGAAGCGCTTCGGCGGCCTGGTCGCGAACCGCGACATCAGCCTCGCGGTCGAGGCCGGCGAGATCGTCGCGATCATCGGGCCGAACGGCGCCGGCAAGAGCACGCTGTTCAACGGCCTCGCCGGGCATCACGCACCTAGTTCAGGCCACGTGCGCTTCGACGGCAACGAGCTCATCGGGCGCACGCCCGAAGCGATTGCCGCGATGGGGCTGGTGCGCACCTACCAGATACCGCGCAGCTTCGCGGCGATGACCGTGCTCGAGAACGTGATGGTCGGCGCGCTGCTGCGCCACCCCGCGCTGGACGCGGCGCGCGACGTCGCATCGCGCGTGCTGGGCGAGGTGGGCCTCGGCGAGCGCGGCCAGACGCCGGCGGGCGAACTGAACGTCGCCGGGCAGAAGCGCATCGAGCTGGCCCGCGCGCTCGCGACCGCGCCGAAGATGCTGCTGCTCGACGAAGTGGCGGGCGGCCTGAACCCGAGCGAGGCGCGGGCGCTGGCCGAGATCTTGCGCAAGGTGCACGCCGGCGGCGTCACGCTGCTGATCGTCGAACATGTGCTGGAGGTCGTGATGCGGCTCGCGCAGCGCGTGCTGGTGCTCGACTTCGGGCAGTTGATCGCGGCCGGCACGCCGGAGGAAGTGGTGCGCAACCCGGCCGTGATCGAGGCCTACCTCGGAAAGAAATACCGTGCCTGACGATGGCGGCGGCGTGCTGCTGAGCGTCGAAGACCTGCACGTGGCCTACGGCGGCGTGCAGGCGGTGCGCGGCATCTCGCTCGAGGTGCGGCATGGGGAAATCGCGGCGCTGCTCGGCGCGAACGGCGCCGGCAAGTCGAGCACGCTGCTGGCCATCGTCGGCGCGGTGCGGCCGCGCTCCGGGCGCGTGCGCTTCGACGGCCAGGACATCACCGGGCTCGCGCCCGACGTGCTGGTGCGGCGCGGCATCGCGCTGATTCCCGAAGGCGGCCGGGTGTTCGCGCGGCAGCCGGTCGAGCAGAACCTGCGCCTGGGCGCCTACACCGTGGCCGAGGGCGCGGTGCAACGCGAGCGGCTCGAGCAGGTGTACGGCCTGTTTCCGCGGCTGGCCGAGCGGCGCAGCCAGATCGCCGGCACGCTCTCGGGCGGCGAGCGCCAGATGCTCGCGATCGGGCGTGCGCTGATGAGCGGCCCGCGGCTGCTGCTGGTCGACGAGCCCAGCCTCGGCCTCTCGCCGCTGCTGGTGGACACGGTGTTCGAGGCGCTCGCCAGCCTGAACCGCGCCGGCACGGCGATCCTGCTGGTCGAGCAGAACATGGCGCAGGCGCTCGAAGTCGCGAGCCGCGCCTACGTGATGCAGAGCGGCGCGATCGCGCTGCAGGGCGCGGCCTCCGACATCCAGGCGTCGGACCAGGTCCGGCAGGCGTACCTGGGGCTGTAGATCAGCGGCTGCCGCTTACCGGCCATCCGCGAATTCGTACTCGAGCTTGCGGATCGTGCCGCGCCAGTAAGGCTTGCGCCCTTGCGGCGTCAGCCATGCAACCTCGCCGCTCATCGGCACCTGCATGACGCCCTGGGCCTGCGGGTTGGACCAGCGGCCCTCCCACGGCGTCATGACGATCTTGCCCCCGACGGTGCGGCCGCGTGATTCGGCGCGCACACTGGCCATCGTTCCGTCGTCGGCAAAGCCAAAGGTCAATGTGACCGACAAGTCGCCATCCGTCATCGTTGCCCGCGCCGTGCGCTCATCCATCGGTTCCCAGCGCACACCCTGACTCGGCAGCAATGCCGTGGGGTACCACGCTGCCTCGGCGAAGAAGCGCATCAGCTCGCCCTGCGCGATGCCGCCTTCCTCCGGGTCGGCGCCGCGCAGGTCCGCCAGCGTGAAGAGTCCGACGATCGCGGGACGCAGCATGCCTTCGCCCGCGATGTACGCGTCATGCACGCGCACCGCCATGCCGGGCGCCGCGGCGACCTTGCCGTCCCATACGAAGCCGGGCCGCCGGGTCACGACGCGCTGCCGGCTCGTGAAAGGCTTCCACCGATCGGTCGTCTCGCTCATGTTGAACATCCCGTGGTGCTCGACGTTGACCGCGGCGACGATCGGTTGGCCTTCGGTGAGCACGGTGCGAAAGAAGCGCTGCACCGGCCCGGGCAGGCCGGGCAGTTCGCGCGCGCTGTGGTAGCGCGGCGGCATCGGTGCCACGCGCGCCGCCTCCAGGCGCTGGACGAGGCCGCCCGTGCTGGCGCGCCAGACGGACGCCCCCCAGGCCATCAGCGTGACCGTGACGACGGGGAGCGTGACAAGCACGACGAGAACCCACTTGAGCCAGACCATCATCGGCCTCCTGACTTCAGCCAGTCGACGATCGCCGCGCTAGCCCGCCTGCTGCACCTCGATCAGCCCGCACCGGGTGTCGGTCAGAAGAGTCATCGCTCCGGTGAGCGAATCGTGTCGATACCCAGTTGCTCAACAGCGACTGCTACCTGAAGCCGGCCCCGCCGTTGGCCCTGCCGATCTCAATATCCACCTTCGATGCTCCGCGGTATTTGCGGTGGCTCAAGGCATGGGCGATTCGTCGCCGCGCGGCACGTCGTCGCCCGCAGACGAATCCGATCATGCGAGCCCTTTGGATCTCTCCGCGCACAGGGTGCGGGGATCGGCTTGCCGGCATGGCAGCAGTCACGCACGCCCAAATTCCGCGCAACGACAACTACATCCGGGCGGTCTCCAATCGCCTGATCGCCAGCTTCCTCCATGAAGCCTTGGCGCTTGCGCGGAACGCTCAATCGCCCTCGCCGGCCCAGGCCTCCTCGGCCAACTTCCCGAACTGCTGGCGCAGCAGGTGCTTCTGCACCTTGCCGGTCGACGTGGCCGGTAGGGCGTCGACGAAGCGGATCAGCTTGGGCACCTCGAAGCCGCCGAGGTGCTGGCGGCAGTGCGCGAGCAGGCCAGCTTCATCCACCTCGGCGCCGGGCTTCTTCACCACGAAGGCGCACACCGCCTCGATCCAGCGCGGGTGCGGCAGGCCGATCACGCCGGCGCCGGCCACGCCGGGGTGCGCGAGCAGCACGGCCTCGACCTTGACGCTGGCGACGTTCTCGCCGCCGGTCTTGATCATGTCCTTCTTGCGGTCGAGGAACATCATCTGCCCGCCCGGCCCCCACATGCCCAGGTCGCCCGTGTGGTGCCAGCCGAAGCGCTGCGCCGCCTTTGTCGCCTCCGGGTCCTTGAAGTAGCCCAGCATCGCGTTCGCGCCGCGGTGCACGATCTCGCCGGGCTCGCCTTCGCCGAGCAGGCGGCCCTCGTCGTCCATCACCGCGGTTTCGTTGTGCGGCAGCGACGCGCCCCAGTAGTTGGCGTCGAGCTGAGGGTGCTCCAGGGGCAGGAAGCTCATCGTGCCCGGATACATCTCGGTCTGGCCGGTGGCGAGCATCACGTTGCGCGTCATCCGCTCGGCGATCTGCTTGATCAGCGGCTTGGGGATCGGCGCCATCGCGTAGATCGCCAGCCGCATCGTGTCCGCGCGAAAGGCTGGGTCGGCCAGCAGCGCCCCGTACATCATCGGCAGGCCGGTGAAGGTGGTGTATTTCTCCTGCAGGATCGACGCGCGCACTTCATCGGGCACGAAGCCGCGCAGCAGCACCACGCAGGCGCCGGCCGCGTGCGCGGTGGCCACCAGGCAGTGCTGCGCGCAATGAAACAGCGGCAGCACGCCCGAGCACACGTCGCGCTCGGTGATCGCAAACCCCGCCATGTTGCCCATCAGCGCCGCGGCGATCGAAGCGTGCGAATGCACCGCGCCCTTCGGATGCCCGGTGGTGCCGCTGGTGTACATGACGAGCGCGGGGTGGTCGCCGTCGATGGCGATCTCGGGCAACGCATCGCTGCGGCCGCTTTCCGCCTGCGCGAGCGTCAACATGCCGGCACCGGCCGCGCTGGCCTTGCTGGTCGCCATCGTCAGCACCCGCGGCACGCCAAGCTCGCCCAGCAGCGCGGCGATCGCCGGCGTCGCCGCGAACGCCTCGTCCACCACCACGGCCGAGACCTCGGCGTGCTGCAGGATGTACAGAATCGCGCCGGCGTCGAGCCGGATGTTGACCGGCACCCACACGTTGCCCGACTTGTGGATGCCGTTGTAGGCCACCACCATGTCGGCCGAGTTCTGGCACAGCATGCCGACTTGCTTGCTGCTGCCTATGGTCGCCAGCAGATGCTGCGCGAAGCGCGAGCTGCGCGCGTCCAGCTCGGCGTAGGAAAGGCGCGTGCCGCCATCGACGATCGCGGTGCGCCCGGGGAATTTGAGCGCACTGCGGTGCACCAAGTCGCCCAGTGCCACGCGGCGGATGCGCCGCAGCGAGTCGGATTCAGGGATTTCGATCATCGTCAGTCTCCTTGGAACAAGCCACGGCTATCAGTGCGTCAGTTTGCAAACCACTGCGCCGGCATCCGCACCGGCAGCGCGAGCAGGATCTGCGCCATGCCCTTGCCCAGCGGGTCGTTGCGCAGCGAGGCCATGCCGCCGCCGCCCAGCGCCTGCTCGCAGACGAAGTTGAACGCGTGAATGCCGGGCACCTCGAAGCGCGTCACCGGCCCCTTGACCAGGTGGCCCAGATGCTCCGCCACGCGCGCCTCGGTCAGTTGCGCGCGCAACAGCGGCAGCCATTCGGGCCGGCGCGCGATGACGCCGATGTTGGAGGTGTCGCCCTTGTCGCCGGAGCGCGCCCAGGCGACGCGGATCAGCGGGACTTCAACCGTGTTCGTGGCGTTTGCTATCGAATCGATAGCTGATAGTGAACGATCGACGCTGGCGGCAGCCTGTTTTTGTTCATGAATTGCGGGTTGTGATGCAGGCGGCACGCCCTCACCCCTGCCCTCTCCCGCACCCGGAGGCGAAGCCTTCGGCTTCGCGGGCGGGAGAGGGAGTGGGACCGGCGCGCCATCCAGCGTCACGGCGGGCGTCACGCGCTCTTTGCCCAGCAGGAAGGCGTACTGCCGGATCAGCGGCGACACCGAGGCGCGCCCGCCCGCGCCGGTGGTGCCGGGCGCGAACGAAGTGCCGGCCGGTGCGACCTCGCGCGCCAGCAGTTCGAGCGCGGCCTTGTCCGGATGCCGCGCACTCAATCGCAGGATGGCCTCGCGCGTGCCCTGTACCGCCGGGTCGGCCAGCGGGCCGTAGCACGACTCGGCCCCCAGCACTTCGATCAGCGTGGCGCTGAACGGCGCCAGGCCTTGCGCGACGAGCAACTCGCCCACGCGCTCGAGGATCGCCTCGCCGGTGCGCTGCGCCTTCGCCGCGGCCTCGAAGCCGACGATGGTCAGTTGCGCCGAGGTCTTGAAGCCGTCCAGATAGGTCGCGCTGACCTTGTACGAACCGGTCGGCGCACGGCCGCGCGCGCCCTGCACACGCACGCGCTCGGGGCCGCTCTGCTGCATGCTGATTTGAGTGAAGTCGCACACCACGTCGGGCAGCAGATAGGCCGCCGGGTCGTGGATCTCGTAGAGCATCTGCTCGGCTACCACCTGCGGCGCGATGAGCCCCCCGGTGCCCGCGGGCTTGGTGACGGTGAAGCTCCCGTCCATTTCGCATTCGACGATCGGATAGCCGATGTGCGCCCAGTCGGGCACCTCGCGCCAGTCGGTGTGCAGCCCGCCCGTACCCTGGCAGCCGCATTCGATGATGTGGCCGGCCAGGCTGCCGCCCGCCAGTTTGTCGAGGTCGCCCGCCTGCCAGCCGAATTCGTGCATCAGCACGCCCAAGGTCACGGCCGAATCGACGCAGCGGCCGGTGACGACGATCTGCGCGCCGGCATCGAGCGCGGCCCGGATCGGCGCCGCGCCGAGGTACGCATTCGCGGTCACCACCTTCGCCGGCAGCGGCGCGCCGCTCTGCAGTTCGGTGATCGGGGGTTGAGCCTGACGCAACTCGGGCAGCAGCGGCATCACGTCGTCGCCGCTGACGACGGCGATCTTCACCTGCACGCCCAGTTCGCGGGCCAATGCGCGCAGCGCGTCGGCGCAGCCCTCTGGGTTGACGCCGCCGGCATTGCTGACGACGCGGATGCCCTTCGCGACCACGTCCTTCAGCACGCTCTTCATCGCAACCGTGACGAAATCGGTGGCGTAGCCGAGCTCGGGCTTCTTCATGCGCGCGGCGGCCAGGATCGACATCGTCAGTTCGGCCAGGTAGTCGAACACCAGGTAGTCGATCTGGCCGCCTTGCACGAGCTGCGGCGCGCCGACGCTGGAGTCGCCCCAGAAGCCCGAGGCGCCGCCGATGCGGACTACTTTCGGGACCACTTTCGGCACCGCTTGCTCGTCGCTCATCGCCCGCTCCAGTTCGGTTTGCGCTTCTCGCGGAACGCGGCCTGGCCTTCGGCGGCGTCCTCGGTCAGCGCGAACAGGCCGATCTGGCTTTCGGTGAAGGCCGCCCGCTCCTCGAACGACATCGCGGCTATGCGCTTCATCAGGTACAGCCCGCGGCGGATCGCGGCGGGCGACTTGTCGAGCAGGCGATTCAAGAGCGCCTGCACGCCGGCGTCCAGGTCATCGCTGACGCGGTTGATCAGCCCGATTTCCAATGCCTGCTGCGCCGTGACCGGCTCGCCGGTGATGCACAGCTCGGCCAGTGCGCGCGCGCCGATCAGCCCGTGCAGCACGGAGAGCACCTGCGCCGGGAACAGGCCGACCTTGACCTCGGGCAGCCCGAAGATCGCGTGCGGCGCGGCGACCGCCAGGTCGCACATCGCCATCAGCCCCATGCCGCCGGCCATGCACGCGCCGTTCACGCGCGCGATCAGCGGCACGTTGAGCTGGCGCGTCAGCCGGAACAGGTTGGCGATGTTCTGCGTCGGCTCGGAGTAGTCGAACTTGAACGACTGGCCGGTTGCCAGATCGGCGCCGGCGCAGAAGGCCTTGTCGCCGGCGCCGGTGAGCACGATCGCGCGCACGCTGCGGTCGGCGTTCGCGCGCGTGAGCGCTTCGGTCAGACCCGCCAGCACGCCGGGGCTGATGGCGTTGCGGCGCGCCTCGCGGTTGATCGTGAGCCACAGCACGCCGCCGTGCCGGCGCTCGATCAGTTCGGGCGCGGCGGCGCCTTGCGCTTCGGTCGTCATTTCGTCATCTCCTTGCGCCCGTCGACGGGCGTGCCCCAGCGGTCGAGCTTCATGCCCGTGCGTTCGGCCGCGGCCTGCTGGGCCTGCTGTGCGCGCCGGTAACCGCCCCGCGCTTCCAGGCGCTGCCAATACGCCGCCACGTTCGGTCCGAACCCGTCGCTGAGCTCCAGAAAGCCGGCCAGCAGCAGCGCGTAGCCGACCGAGACGTCGGCCACGGTGAAGCGTCCGGCGCACAGGTAGTCCCGGCCTTCGAGCGCCGCCTCGATCGCGCGCAGGCGCGCCAGGAACCAGCGCGCATAGTCGCTGGCCACCTGCGGCTGGCGGCGCTCGGCCGGCTCGAGCGTGGCATAGCGCAGCACCAGCGTCTGCGGGAAGGTGAGCGTGGCCTCGCCGAAATGCGTCCAGTTGAGGAAGGCGCCGTAGTCGGCTTCCGCAGGGTCGACGGCCAGCGGGCTCGGGCCGTGACGCACCGCGAGGTAGTGGCCGATGGCGCTCGATTCGGTCATGCGCACCGGCCCGTCGAGCAGCAGCGGAATCGTGCCGAGCGGGTTGAGCATCTTGTATTCGGGCGCGAAAACCCGCGGCGGAAACGGCAGCAGCGTCAGCTCGTAGGCAAGCCCCATTTCCTCCAGCGTCCACAGCGGGCGGAACGACCGCGCATTGAGGCAGTGGTAGAGATGGATCACGCGGGGCTCCAGCAATCCGGATGCGCCGCCTGAGTCTGCTTGTTCATTTCAGGAATTCCTCGCCGGCCTCGGGCACGGCAAAGCGCAGCAGCACCTGCCCCGGGCTGACCTGCTGGCCCTCGGTCACCAGCACCTCGGCCACCGTCGCATCCGCGCGCGGCGACAGGCTGTGCTCCAGCTTCATCGATTCGATCGCCACCGCCGTCTCGCCGGCGGCAAGCCGCTGGCCGGGCCGCGCCGCGACGCGCACCACGCGGCCGTTGAACGGCGCCTTCAGTTCCGTCGCGGCTTCTGCTCGCCCGTTGTCTGCCACCGGCTCGAACGACAGGTCGTCGAACCACCAGTCCACGCCGCCGGCCTGTGCGTGCCAGCGGCGCGGCGCGTCGGCGGTCGGCGCGGCGACCGCACGTACCTGCTGATCGAGACCGTCTTCGCTGCAGCGGACGGCACCGCCCGCCAGCGGCTGCAGGGCTATCGTGCGCGGCGCATCGCCCACCACCTGCACGCCGCCCGCGCGCGCGCGCACCGCAAGCGTGCTCACTTCACCTCGATGCGCGAGCCGCAGCGGCGCGGCAAACGCGCACGGCAGATCGCCCGATCCAGGAGAAGAAACGGCCGCAAGCGCGCACCGGTCGTGCACAGTTTGCTCTTTTTTCAGGAGCAATTCGCGCAGCGCGTCGCCATGTTCGGCGAGGAACGAAATCAGCGCGTCGCCGCTTCGAAAGCGCGCGTGATCCAGGCATTCCACGAGGAAGCCGCGGTTGCTCGGCAGGCCCAGCAGTTCGGTCTGCTCGAGTGCAGCGATCAGCCGGGCGATCGCTTCGCCCCGCGTGGCCGCATGCACGATCAGCTTGCCGAGCATCGCGTCGTAGAACGGCGTGACCTCGCCGCCCGCCTCGATCGCATGGTCGAAGCGCAGCGGCGCACGCTCGAACGCACGGGCGCCGGGCGGCGCGGCAAAGTGAAGGATGGACCCTGAGTGCGGCACGTAGTGCTCGTCCTCGGCGCACAGGCGCACCTCGATCGCGTGGCCTTGCAGTTGCACTTGATCCTGCGTCAAGGGCAACGGCTCGCCACGCGCCACGCGGATCTGCCACTCGACGAGGTCGAGACCGGTAATCGCCTCGGTCACCGGGTGCTCGACCTGCAGGCGCGTATTCATCTCCATCAGGAAGAAATCGGTTCCTTCCAACAGAAACTCGACCGTGCCCGCGCCCACATAACCGGCGCCTTGCGCCAGCGCCACCGCGCACTGACCCATGCGCGCGCGCAGCGCGGGCGTGACCGCCGGGCTGGGCGCCTCCTCGATGATCTTCTGGTGCCGGCGCTGCACCGAGCAGTCGCGCTCGCCCAGGTGGATCGCGTGGCCGTGCGCGTCGGCGAACACCTGCACCTCGACGTGGCGCGGGTGCGGCACAGCACGTTCGATCAGCAGCTCGCCGTTGCCGAAACCCGCCAGCGCCTCGGAGCGCGCGCTGTTCAAGGCCTGCGGCAACCGGGCCGGCTCGGCGACCAGCCGCATGCCGCGCCCGCCGCCGCCGGCCACCGCCTTGACCATGACGGGGTAGCCGATTTTCTCGGCCTCGGCCGCGAAGCGCCTTTCGCTCTGGTCGTCGCCCGCGTAGCCCGGCAGGCAGGGCACGCCCTGGCGCGCCGCCAGCGCCTTGGCCGCGGCCTTGCTGCCCAGCGCGCGGATGGCCGCGGGCGGCG
>JAFECV010000260.1 GCA_018241985.1 Pseudomonadota bacterium
CAGCGCGCCGCCCATCGAGCCGAGCCCGCCGACAATCACGATCACGAACGCAAGCAGCGTGTAGCTCGGCCCGACCACCGGCGTGACGTCGACCAGCAGCACCATCATGCAGCCGGCCGCGGCAACGCAAGCGGCGCCGAGCCCGAAGGTCAGCGCATACAGCCGCTTGACCTGCAGCCCGACGACGCGCGCGCCGAGGTGGTTGTCGGCGCAGGCACGGATCGCCTTGCCGGTGCGCGCGAAGCGGAAGAACGCGAACAGTGCGGCGCTGCAGACGACGGCGGCGATGCCGGCGAACACGCGCGCCTTGTCGAACAGCAGCGGGCCGAGCTCGTACGAATCGAGCTGATAGCTGGTCTGCACGCTCAGAGCGTTCGGGCCGAACTCCATCAGCAGCAGGTTGCTGATGATGGTCGCGATCGCGACCAGCAGGATGAACTGCGAATGCTCCGGCCGCGTGATCATCGGGTTGATCAGCGAGGCCTGCAGCGCATAGCCGAACACGAAGAACGCGATCGCGACCGGCACGATCGCGACGATCGGGTCGACCTGCGCCGACGTGAACAGCCAGACGGCGGCGTACATCGCGACCGCCATCATCTCGCCGTGCGCGAAATTGACCACGCGCACCACGCCGAAGATCACCGACAGGCCGAGCGCCATCAGGCCGTAGACCAGCCCGGTCAGCACGCCGGAGATCAATACGTTGAAGACGAGGCCGGCGGACACGCGTCTACCCCCTTACGGAAAAAGGGGCCGGTGACCCCGACCCCCAGCCAAGCGCGCGCGCCAACGTTCAGGCCTTCTTGTACGCGGGCCAGGGGAACACCGGCTGCGCCTCGGCGGCCGCCTGCGGCAGCACGACCATCGGCTGCTCGTGCAGGTTTTCCACGCAGGCGGACAGGTTGCCCTCGCACTGGCCCTTTGCGTCGAACTTGATCGGGCCGCCGAGCATCATGCGATTCGTGATGTTGGTGGACCGGATCGCCGCGGTCAGCGGCTGCGCCGCCGTGCTGCCCGCGCGCTTGAACGCGTCGGCCGCGACCAGCAGCGCCTCGAACGTGTAGCCGACGTTGAGCGCGTTGTACATCAGCTTGTCCTTCGGGAACAGCTTGTTGAACGCGCGATCGACGGTCTTCGTCAGTTCGGCCTTCGGGTTGTACCAGGGCACGTTGGAGATGCAGTAGTCGGACAGCTTGCCGAGCGAACGGTAGAACTGCTCCTCGTACATGCCGGGCGAGCCGGGGCTGACGATGCCCATGATGTTCCAGCGCTGCTTGACGATCTCGCGCCGCAGCAGGATCGCGTCGTTCAGCCGGCACACCAGCAGCACGAACTCCGCGTTCGACGCCTTGGCCTTCGCGACCTCGACCGACAGGTCCTTCGTCGCGGGGTCGTAGGCGACCTCGTCGACGATCTTGAATGGCAGCTGCGTGAGCTTGGGCAGCATCGCCTTGATGCCGTTCGTCATCGACTGGCCGAACGTATCGTTCACGTGCATGTACACCGCGGTGCGCGGCGTCTCGTGCGTGGCCTGGAACAGGTCGCCGATCAACGACAGGCCGTTGCGCAGCAGTTCGACCGCGGTCGGAAAGTTGCGGAACACGAACTTGTAGCCCTGCTCGGTGATCTGTGGCGCCGCCGCGATGTTGACGACGAACGGCACGCCGCGCTGCTCGGCCACCTGCGCGATCGCCGCCGTGGCGCCCGAGTCGAACGCGCCGACCAGCACGTTCGCCCCCTCGTCGATCAGCCGTTCGGCGCGGCTGCGCGCGGTCTGGACGTTCGATTCGGTGTCGGCGTTCATCAGCTCGATGTCGACGCCGGTCAGTTCCTTGATCACGCCGGGGGCAAGGTCCGAGCCCTTCTTGCACGACTGGCCGATGAAGCCCTCGTAACCCGACAACGGCAGCAGCATCCCGACGCGAAGCTTCTTGGCCTGCGCGCGCGCGACCTGGAACGGAGCAATCGCGCCGAGGGCGGTGGCAGCGAGGGCCTTGTCGAAATCACGACGCTTCATGGAACTTGCTCCTTCGTTGGTTGTGCAGGCACGCCTGGCGCCGCATCGAAATCAGCGCGACGGCGCTTATCGTCGAATGAACCGGCCCCCGGGAGCAATCGGATACAACCCTAACCAAGCGTCTCGTCGACCTTGATATCGGCCATCAGTTCGTTCGCAAGGGCCTGCAGCGCCGCGCGCAGCGATTCGACCGACAAAGGCGCGGGCAGGCGCAATCGGGCGCGCGCCTGGAACAGTGATTCGCCGGAAAACGGCGCGCTGGCGGTGCCAGTGTCGAGCTGTTCGACGCTGACGCCGCGATCGGCCAGCACCCGCGAGACGTCGCGCACGATGCCGGGCCGGTCCTGACCGACCAGTTCGAGCTGCGCCACGCGGCCCGCGGACGGCGGCGGGCCGCTGGCGCCGCTGTCGACCGTCACGCGCAGCCCCTGCGACTCGAGCGCACGCAGGCTCGTGACCAGGCTGCTGGCACGCTCCGCGGGCAGTTCGACCAGCACCACGCCCGCGAACTGGCCGGCCAGCGTCGCCATCCGGCCTTCGAGCCAGTTGCCGCCGGCGGCCGCGATCTGTTCGGCCAGGCTGCGTACCAAGCCCGGCCGGTCCGGACCCAGCACCGTCAGGACCAGGGATGTGTTCATGGCAGTCTCCTCGTTCGCGCCGGCGGCCGTGCGGCTCCATCGGTTCGCAGCGTCGTCGGCCGTGGTGGTCCGTTCGCGCATCGGGTCAGTGTACGTGCATCGATCGGTCCCTGCGACCGGACCCGCGCCAGCCCGCTACCGGGCGCAGGCCGGGGCGAAGGCCGCTGCGCTGCCAGGACATCGCGATAGGCGGCGACGATAATGAAACCGCCTTCGCTGTCGTCCCGAGTCATGCAGTCCGCCCGTCCCTCGCTGCCCTGGCTGACGCCGGGTGCGCCGTTTCCGAGGCCGGAACGCGCCTGGGGCGTGCTGGACCCAGCGCCGGGGCTGCTGGCCGGCGGCGGCACGCTGGACGTCGACAGCCTGACGCGCGCCTACGCACTCGGCATCTTTCCGTGGTTCAGCGAGGACCAGCCGATCCTGTGGTGGAGCCCGGACCCGCGCATGGTGCTGCACACCGACGAGTTCAGGCTGCACCATTCGCTGCGCAAGACGCTACGCCGCTTTGCCGCCGATCCGCGCTGCGAGATCGCGGTGGATCGTTCGTTCTCCCGGGTCATCCGCGCCTGTGCCAGGAGTCCGCGCCCGGGGCAGTCCGGCACCTGGATCGTGCCGGCGATGGTGCAGGCCTATGAAGCGCTGCACGAGGCCGGCTTCGCGCACAGCGTCGAGACCTGGATCGCCGGGCAGCTCGCGGGCGGCCTGTACTTCGTCGCGCTCGGCCAGGCGGTGTTCGGCGAGTCGATGTTCACCCGGATGCCGGACGCGTCGAAGATCGCGCTCGCGGCGCTGGTGTGCCTGTCGCGGCAGCACGGCATCGGCCTGATCGATTGCCAGCAGAACACCGCACACCTCGCATCGCTGGGCGCACGCGAAATCCGCCGCAAGATCTTCGTCGCCGAAGTCGCACGACGCTCCCGGCTCGCGGCACCGCGCTGGCGATTCGAGCCCGTATACTGGCAGCATCTCCTGCCCGCAGGGAGTTCGGCAGCGTGACGCATCTCAAGGACCTTCCTCTCCAGACGCTGCAGTTCTATGCAACGGCGCCCTACCCTTGCAGCTACCTGCCTGGAAACCAGGCGCGTTCGCAGGTGGCGACGCCGAGCCACCTGATCCACAACGACACCTACTCCGACCTGGTCACGCGCGGCTTCAGGCGCAGCGGCATGTTCACCTATCGGCCGTACTGCGACGGCTGCAACGCCTGTCTGCCGCTGCGCGTGCTGGTGAATGCGTTCGTGCCCGACCGCAGCCAGCGCAGGGCGTGGCGCCAGCACGGTGCGTTGCAGGCCCGGGTGCTCAAGCTGTGCTTCGTGCCCGAGCACTACCAGCTGTACCTGCGCTACCAGAACGGCCGTCACGCGGGCGGCGGCATGGACCACGACAGCGTCGACCAGTACACGCAGTTCCTGCTGCAAAGCCGGGTCAACTCGCGGCTCGTGGAGTTTCGCGCGGCCGAGCCCGAC
>JAFECV010000261.1 GCA_018241985.1 Pseudomonadota bacterium
GCGGACCGGCGGAGCCGGCTCCGCGGGTGCCCGCGAACGGCCTGCTCCGCGGCCTTCGGTGTCTTTGGGTCTCATGCGGTGCGGTTGGCGCGCAGCGCTATGCGCAACTGAGTTGTGTGCGATGAGCGCAAACCCCGATCCCGAACTCGGTCGGCGCATACGCACCGGCGCGTTCGACTCCAACGTGCACGACCTCGGTGCCGGCAAGCCGGTGCTGTTCATCCACGGCTCGGGTCCGGGCGTGAGCGCCTACGCGAACTGGCGGCTGGTGATGCCGGTGCTGGCGAAAACGCGCCGCGTGCTGGCGCCGGACATGGTCGGCTTCGGTTTCACCGAGCGCTTCGTGCCCGGCACCGGGCCCGAGCGCTACAACATGGACACCTGGGTGCGCCAGGCGCTCGACCTGCTCGATGCGCAGGGCATCGAGCGGGCCGACGTGGTGGGCAACTCGTTCGGCGGCGCGCTGTCGCTCGCTCTCGCGATCCGCGCGCCGCAGCGCGTGCGCCGGCTGGTGCTGATGGGCTCGGTCGGCGTGCCGTTCGCCATCACGCCCGGGCTCGATGCGGTGTGGGGCTACCAGCCTTCGTTCGAGAGCATGCGCCGCCTCATGGACTGGTTCGCCTATGACCGCAGCCGGGTCACCGACGAACTGGCGCAGCTGCGCTACGAGGCGAGCATCCGGCCCGGCTTCCAGGAGTCGTTCGGCGCGATGTTCCCGGCGCCGCGCCAGCGCTGGGTCGATGCGATGGCGAGCCCCGAGGCCGCGATCCGCGCGCTGCCGCACGAGACGTTGATCCTGCACGGCCGCGAGGACCAGGTGATTCCGCTGCAGACCTCGCTGACGCTGGCCGCATGGATACCGAACAGCCAGTTGCACGTGTTCGGCCACTGCGGCCACTGGACGCAGATCGAGCACGCCGCGCGTTTTGCGCAACTCGTCGGCAACTTCCTCGACGAAGCCGACGCCAACGGAAATTGAACATGGACGCCAACACCATCCAGCGCTACGGCGACGAGCTGTACCAGGCCCTGATGCAGCGCGAGGCCGTCGCGCCTTTGACCGACCGCGAGCCTTCGATCACGGTCGACGACGCCTACCGCATCCAGCTTCGGATGATCCAGCACCGGCTCGATGCCGGAGAAGTCGTGGTCGGCAAGAAGATCGGCGTCACGAGCAAGGCCGTGATGGACATGCTCGGCGTGAACCAGCCCGACTTCGGCCACCTGCTCTCGGGCATGGTGTTCAACGAGGGCGAGGCGGTGGACAGCTCGAAGATGATCGCGCCGCGTGCCGAGGCCGAGGTCGCGTTCATGCTGTCGCGCGACCTGCAGGGCCCGGGCGTGACCGCCGCCGACGTGCTGCGCGCGACCGACTGCGTGCTGCCGTGCTTCGAGATCGTCGACTCGCGCATCCGAGACTGGAAGATCAAGATCCAGGACACGGTCGCCGACAACGCCTCCTGCGGCGTGTTCGCGCTCGGCGGCACGAGAAGGAGCCCACGCGACGTCGATCTCGCGCTCGCCGGCATGGTGCTCGAGAAGAACGGCGAGATCGTCAGCACCTCGTGCGGCGCTTCGGTGCAGGGCTCGCCGGTGAACGCGGTCGCCTGGCTCGCGAACACGCTCGGGCGGCTCGGCATTGCGCTCAAGGCTGGCGACGTGATCCTGTCGGGCTCGCAGTCACCGCTGGTGCCGGTGAAGGCAGGCGACAGCCTGGTTTGCGCCGTCGGCGGGCTGGGCAGCACCTCGGTGCGCTTCATTTGAGAGCAGGGACACGACCATGAAGCTGGACCGCAAAACCATCGAACAACTCGCCGCGCATCTCGAATCGGCTGAGCTCGAAGCGCGCGACGTCACCAAGATCACCGACGACCATCCTCAGATGGACTGGGACGACGCCTACGCGATCCAGGACGCGATCCGCGCGCGCAAGGAGGCGCGCGGCCAGCGCACCGTGGGCCTGAAGGCGGGCTTGACCTCGTTCGCGAAGATGAAGCAGATGGGCGTCGACGTTCCGTGCTTCGGTTTCGTCAGCGACTACATGGCGCGACCCGACGGCGGCGAGATCGCGATCAAGGAACTGATCCATCCGAAGGTCGAGGCCGAGATCTGCGTCGTGACGAAGGCGCCTTTGACGGGCCCGGGCTGCCATGTCGGCACGGTGCTTGCTGCGATCGACTTCGTGGTGCCGGCGGTCGAGATCATCGACAGCCGCTACCGCGACTTCAAGTTCGACCTGAAGAGCGTGATCGCCGACAACACCTCGGCCTCGCGCTTCGTCGTCGGCGGGCGCGCACGCAGGCTCGACGACGTGGACCTGCGCACGCTCGGCGTCGTGCTCGAGAAGAACGGCCAGATCGTCGCGATGGCCGCCGGCGCCGCGGTGCTCGGTCATCCGGCGGCTGCGGTGGCGATGATGGCCAATCACCTGGCCGCGCGCGGGCAGGGAATTCCCGCCGGCAGCTTCATCATGACCGGCGGCGTGACCGAGGCGATCGCGGTCGCCGCCGGCGACGCGATCGCGGTACGCTTCCAGGATCTGGGCACGGTCTCGATGCGTTTCGTCTGAGAGGTTGTTCCGTGCGTGTGCTGGAGCCGTCCGCCGCGCACGAAGCAGCGCCGGCAGTGCCAGCGCTTTTCGATTGAACCTTTAGGAGTTGCCATGCCGTTTGCGCAGATTTTCATGGTCGAGGGTCGCACCGAGGAACAGAAGAAAGCCGTCATCGAAAAGGTGACGCAGGCGTTGGTCGAAGCCGTGAGCGCGCCGAAGGAGAACGTGCGGGTCTGGATCCAGGACGTGCCCAAGGAGAACTGGGGCATCGCCGGCGTTTCGGCGAAGGCGCTCGGGCGTTAGCCCGGGCTGAGCAGTCCGCGGAGACAGCCGACATGGACTATGGCATAGGGGGCAAGGTTGCACTGGTCAGCGGTTCGACCAAGGGAATCGGATACGCGAGCGCAAAAGCATTGGCCGCGGAAGGCGCGGCGGTGGTGCTCAACGGCCGCGGTTGCGCGGCTCAAGCGCGAACTGCCGGGGGCGGACGTGCGCGGCGTGGCGGCCGATCTCGGCACGGCGGCCGGCGTCGGCACGCTGATCGCCGCGCTGCCGCAGGCCGACATCCTCGTCAACAACCTCGGCATCTTCGAACCCAGGCCGTTCGAGCAGATCACCGACGCCGACTGGCTGCGCTTTTTCGAGGTCAACGTGCTGAGCGGCGTGCGCCTCGCACGCCATTACGTGGCCGGCATGCGCTCGCGCGACTGGGGTCGCATTGTGTTCGTGTCCAGTGAATCGGCGCTGCAGATTCCGACTGAGATGATTCATTACGGCGCGACCAAGACCGCCCAGCTCGCGGTCGCGCGCGGTCTGGCCGAGACGCTGGCCGGCACCGGCGTGACGGTGAACAGCGTGCTGCCCGGGCCGACGGCGTCCGAAGGCGTGGTGGACTTCGTCGCCAGGCTCGCGGCGGACCAGGGGGTGGACAAGGCTACCGTGGAGCGCGAGTTCTTCCGCAGCGAGCGGCCCTCGTCGGTGATCCAGCGTTTCGCGACGCCCGACGAGGTCGCGGCGATGGTCGCCTATGTCTGCAGCGCGCAGGCCTCGGCGACCACCGGCGCTGCATTGCGGGTCGACGGCGGGGTGGTGCGTGCGATCGTGTGATTCTTGCGCGAGCCGGCGGCGGTGCTGATGCGGCACCGGCCGGTGCGGCTCCCGTTTTCATTGGAGTGACTTTCATGACGAAAAAGATCAAATGCGCGCTGATCGGCCCCGGCAATATCGGCACCGACCTGCTGGCCAAGCTCAAGCGCAGTTCGGTGCTCGAACCGGTCTGGATGGTCGGCATCGACCCGACCTCCGATGGCCTCAAGCGCGCTCGCGAGATGGGCATCAAGACCACCGCCGAGGGCGTCGATGGTCTGGTGCCGCACATCAAGGCGGACGGCGTGCAGATCGTGTTCGACGCCACCAGCGCCTACGTGCACGCCGAGAACTCGCGCAAGGTGATCGAGCAGGGCGCGATGATGATCGACCTGACCCCGGCGGCGATCGGCCCGTACTGCGTGCCGCCGGTGAACCTGAAGCAACATGTCGGCCGGCGCGAGATGAACGTCAACATGGTC
>JAFECV010000262.1 GCA_018241985.1 Pseudomonadota bacterium
TGGCCGCGGAGCAGGCCGTTCGAGCGACCGCCGCGGAGCGGGCTAAGCCCCGCCGCTGGCGGTGCCCCCTTATAGGGAGTTGGCGGAGCGACACGCAGTGCGCGCAGCCTGGGGGTGTCTCATGCTGCGGCGAGCCAGTAGCCCGAATTGAACGGGCTGCTCATGCGCAGCGCAAGCGGCGAAATGTCGACCAGCAGGTCGGTCGGCAGCTTTTCGCCGCTTTCGTTCGGGGCGGGTTCGACAGCGCCTGTTGCGCCGCACGCGTCGCCTTGAGCCTCTTTCGCCCGTTCTGCCTGGCTGGTGTGCGCAGAACGGGCTACAGAAAAGAATAGAAGCACCGGAAGGGTATTTTTCGTTCCCCCCAGTAGTCGGCCGCGTCGCGGAAGATGTCGAGCAGCTGCTCGCGCGCTTCCTTGTCGAACTTCGGCGTTGCCGCGATGTGCTCGAGCACGATGACGAAGCCGGGCTGCGGACCCGACTTGTACAGCGGGTCGGTCATGCAGTCGTACAGCGCATCGAAGTTCTTGCCGAAATGCGCCGGGAACATGAACTGTTTGGCGATCAGGTCGAGCACGTCCTGCTTGGACTGCGCATCGGCGAGATTGGCATACAGGAAATGCTGCCCGAGCTGGCGCGCCGCGTTCTGCAGATCGTGCACGCGAAACGCGCGGATCGACTGCACGATGTTGCTGCGCACGCCGCGCAGCAGCAGTCCCTGCTCTTCGCGAACCGGCATTTCCATCTCCGCTTCAATTGCTAGACTCATTTTCTCCTGTGCGGCTGTTGCGGCCGGCACCTCCAGTTTCAAATCTCAAATCAAATCCGTCAGGCCGACCGTCATTCGACGATGCGGCGAAAAGTCGCATAGTGGTCGCCGGTGTAGTAGCAGGCGTCCGGCCGCACGCGCGGGCCGCCGCAAACAATCCGACGTGCGCCGCGGCTATGCGCGCGCGGCGTCTTGACCGTGTACTCGTGGTAGTAGCCGCGCGTCCTGGGCGGAAGCTGATGCTCGTAATTGCCGAACACGATGCCATCCTTGGCATACGGGAACGGACCGCCGCTCAGGATCAGCTGATAGGTTTCCTGCCCCTGTCTGGGCAATTCGGAAACCGTCACGGTCGATTGTTCGTCCGTCCGGAGGGGTTGCCTTGCTTGCACCAACGTGGTGCACAAACACAGGACAACCAGAAATAGAAAAACGAACCCGGCCTTGCTGTTCTTTGCGGTTGCGGCCCGCAGCATCAGTCGCACCTTTCGGAAACCACGGGTTAACCCGGTAATTTCAAGGCGCTAGTGTGCCGCAACCGCTCCTGAAAAGCAAGCGAAGACCCCAGGGTCCGGACGTGCCAAACCCCGGAATCGAGGCGAAAAAGTTAGTGCTTGCTGTCTAAAATAATCTCAACGGGCCACGTTTGCGTCGACCACGGTCAGCGCGGTCATGTTGACGATGCGGCGCACCGTGGTGCTGGCGGTCAGGATGTGCACCGGTTTCGCCGCGCCGAGCAGCACCGGGCCGATCGTGATGTTGCCGCCGGCCGCGGTCTTGAGCAGGTTGTAAGAAATATTGGCTGCATCCAGGTTCGGCAGCACCAGCAGGTTCGCGTCGCCGACCAGCGTGCTGTTCGGCATCAGCCGCTGCCGCGCCTTGCTGTCAAGCGCCAGATCGCCGTGCATCTCGCCGTCGATGGCGAGCCAGGGCGCCTGGGTCCGCAGCAGCGCCAGGGTCTGGCGCATCTTGACGGCGGTGGGCTGGTCGCTCTGCCCGAAGTTCGAGTGGCTCAGCAGCGCGACCCGCGGTTCGATGCCGAAACGCAGCATTTCCTCGGCCGCCATCAGCGTGATCTCGGCGAGCTGGTCGGGACTCGGGTCGTAGTTGACATGGGTGTCGACCAGGAACACCTGTCCGCCGGGCAGCAGCAGCGTGTTCATGCAGGCGTAGGTGCCGACGCCGGCGCGCCGGCCGATCACCTGGTCCACGTACGGCAGGTGCAACGCCGGGCTGCCCCAGGTGCCGCAGATCAGGCCGTCCACCTCGCCGTGGTGCAGCATCATCGAGCCGATCAGCGTCAGGCGCCTTCGCATCTCGATCTTGGCGAGTTGCACCGTCACGCCCTTGCGCTCGGTCATGCGGTGGTAGGTCTGCCAGAAGTCGCGGTAGCGGTGGTCGTTCTCGACGTTGACCACGTCGTAGTCGCGATCCTGCACGAGGCGCAGGCCGAACGCCTCGATGCGCCGCGCGATCATCGCCGGCCGGCCGATCAGCGTCGGGCGCGCCAGCTCCTCGTCGACCACGACCTGCGCGGCGCGCAGCACGCGCTCTTCCTCGCCCTCGGCATAGGCCACGCGCTTCTTCGCCGCGGCCTTGGCCGCCGCGAAGATCGGCCGCATCGTCGCGCCCGACGCGTAGACGAAGCTGTGCAGCTTCTCGCGGTACGCCTTCATGTCGGTCACCGGGCGCAGCGCGACGCCGCTGTCGGCCGCGGCCTGCGCGACGGCCGGCGCGATCATCGTCATCAGTCGCGGATCGAACGGCTTCGGGATCAGGTACTCCGGGCCGAACGCGAGCTTCTGTCCGGCATAGGCGGCCGCGACCACCTCGCTCTGCTCGGCGCGCGCCAGCTCGGCGATCGCACGCACCGCGGCGATCTCCATCTCGTCGGTGATCGTCGACGCGCCGGCGTCCAGCGTGCCGCGGAAGATGTACGGAAAACACAGGACGTTGTTGACCTGGTTCGGATAGTCGCTGCGCCCGGTCGCGAGGATCGCGTCCGGGCGCACGGCCAGCGCCTCCTCGGGCAGGATCTCCGGCGCCGGGTTCGCCAGCGCGAGGATCAGCGGGCGCGTCGCCATCTTCTCGACCATCTCGGGCTTCAACACGCCGCCGGCCGACAGGCCCAGGAACACGTCGGCGCCCGCTATCACCTCGGCCAGCTTGCGCGCGGTGGTGCTCTGCGCGTACTGGCGCTTGTCCTCGTCCATCAGCTCGGTGCGGCCCTCGTACACCACACCGGCCAGGTCGGTCACCCAGATGTTCGCGCGCGGCAGCCCGAGTTTCCTCAGCAGGCCGAGACAGGCGAGCGCCGCCGCGCCGGCGCCGGAGGCGACCAGCTTGACCTGGTCGATCCGCTTGCCCGCGACCGCGAGGCCGTTCAGCACCGCGGCGCCGACGCAGATCGCGGTGCCGTGCTGGTCGTCGTGGAACACCGGGATCTTCATCCGCGCGCGGAGCTTCCTCTCGACGTAGAAGCAGTCCGGCGCCTTGATGTCTTCCAGGTTGATGCCGCCGAAGCTCGGCTCCAGCGCCGCGATGATGTCGACCAGCTTGTCCAGGTCCTGTTTCTCGGCGATCTCGATGTCGAACACGTCGATGCCGGCGAACTTCTTGAACAGCACCGCCTTGCCTTCCATCACCGGCTTCGCGGCCAGCGGGCCGATGTCGCCCAGGCCCAGCACCGCCGTGCCGTTCGTCACCACCGCGACCAGGTTGCCGCGGTTCGTGTAGCGGAACGCCGTGTTCGGGTCGCGTTCGATCTCTTCGCAAGGGGCGGCGACGCCCGGCGAGTAGGCGAGACCCAGGTCGCGCTGGTCCAGCAGCTGCTTGGTCGGCGCTACCTGAGTCTTGCCCGGCCGCGGCAGTTCGTGGTATTCGAGCGCCGCAGCGCGCAGTTGCGCGCGCTGCTCTTCGGTCGTGGACTGAATCTCGGGCATCGCGGTCTCCTGCTGTTTCTCGTCGTCGCGCAGCGGGCCCTCGCGAGCCGCTGCTTATCGGTGGAATGGTCGTGAAGATTCTAGGCCCGGTTTCGGGCCTTGCTTTGCGCACCGCCAAGTCCCGGCAACTCCCGATGACTCCCGACCAATGGCTGGCCTGCCGCACAATCGGGCACACGTGACCGCCGCCGCGCCGTCGCCACGCCGCCCGCATGAATCAGCCCTCTGCCCTCGGATCGCTCGGCCTCACGCTGCCGAGCCCGGCCTATCTGTTCGGCGCGATCTTGTTCGGCCTGATCGGCATCGCCGCCTGGCGCTGGGGCAAGAAGACGCAGCGCCCCGCCGCGAAATGGCTGGGCGTGGTGCTGATGTTCTACCCGTATGCCGTGCCCTGGA
>JAFECV010000263.1 GCA_018241985.1 Pseudomonadota bacterium
GCGAGCCGCTGCTGCTCGCCGCCCGAGAGCTTCTGGCTCCATGCGTCGGCGGTGTCGAGTTCGTTTATGAGCTGCGGCAGCAGCGCGTCCTCCAGCGCCTGGCGCAGCGCCTCGTCGCTGTAGTGCTCGGGCGGCAGCGGATACGCCAGCGCGTCGCGCAGCCGCCCGTTCGGAAAGTAGGGCCGCTGCGGAATGAACATCGCGTCGGCCGGCTGCTCGACGCGGCCGCGCGCGAACGGCCAGATGCCGGCGAACGCGCGGAACAGCGTCGACTTGCCGGCGCCCGACGGGCCGGCGATCAGCACGCTGTCGCCGGGCTGCGCCCGCAGCTCGACGCCCGACAGCAGCACGGTGCCGGTCGGCAGCGCCAGCGTCAGGTCGTGCGCGGCCAGCATGTCGGCTGCGATCGTGTGATCCGTTGCATGCGCCCCGTCGGCCGCGGCCTGCGCCGCCATGTTGTCTTCGAAGCTGGTCAGACGGTCGGCCGTGGCACGCCATGCGGCGAGCGAACTGTAGTTGTCGACGAACCAGCTCAGCGAATCCTGCACCCGGCCGAACGCCGACGCGATCTGCATCAGCTCGCCGAGCTGGATCGCGCCGCTGAAAAAGCGCGGCGACGCGACGACGAACGGAAACACCACCGCCGCCTGGCCGAAGAAATTGGTGAACCAGACCAGGTTCTTCTGCGCCTTCAGCAATTTCAGGAAATTCGACAGCACGCTCGAGAACCGGCCGTCGAGCTGCGCGCGCTCGACCGCTTCGCCCTTGTCGAGCGCGATCGATTCGCTGTACTCGCGCACCCGCACCATGTGGTGCCGGAAGTCCGCCTCGTAGCGCTGCTGCAAGAAGTTCAGGCGGATCTGCGGCCGCCCGATGTAATGGGTCGCGATGCTGCCGCCCACGCAATACAGCAGCGCCATCCAGACCATGAAGCCGGGGATGTTGTAGCTGGTGCCGTGCACGCTGAACGCGAAGCCGCCGGACAGCGTCCACAGGATGCCGACGAAACTCGCCAGCGTGACCACCGCGTTCAACAGGCCCATGCACAGCGAGATGGTGTAGCTGGTGAACAGGTTCAGGTCTTCCTGGATGCGCTGGTCCGGGTTGTCGGGCGTGGCCGACGCGCCGCCGGTGAAGCGGGCCAGTTCGAGCTGGTAGAACGCATGGTGGCTGAGCCAGCGCTGCAGGTAGTGCGCGGTCATCCACGCGCGCCAGCGCAGCTCGAGCAGCTGCGTCAGGTAGAAGCGGTAGACCGCGATTATGATGAAGGTGAACGCGAGGTAGGTGAAGCGGCCGAGCTGGGTCCAGAACACCGGCTCGTTCTTGTTCTGCAGCGCGTCGTAGAAGGCGCGGTTCCAGTTGTTGAGCAGCACCAGCAGGTACACGGCCGCGAGGTTGAGCGCGATGATCGCGGCCAGCAGCGCGCGCGCCTTCCATTTCTCTTCCGAGCGGAAGTACGGCAGCGACAGCCGCCAGGCCTTGCGCGCGAACACGCCGAAGTCGTGGAGTTTGGTGGGCAGGCTCATGGCTTGGATTCCGGGTTGCGGTTGGCCACGCCGCTGGCCACGTGCCCGGCGGGCACGTGTTGGGCCGCGGCCGCGACATGGCCGGTCTGATCGTCGAAGAAGAAGTCGGGTTCGAATTCGCGCAGGAACCCGCCCTTGGACAGCCCGCCGAGGAACATCGCCTCGTCGACTTCGACGTTCCAGTCCATCAGCGTGCGGATCGCACGCTCGTGCGCCGGCGCGCTGCGCGCCGTCACCAGCGCGGTGCGGATGTGCATGCTGGTCGAGCCCTCGCGCTGCAGCCGGTGCAGCGCGGCGAGCAGCGGCGCAAACGGTCCCGGCGGCAGCGGCTTGGCCGCGCGGCGCCGCTCGTGGCTCTGGAACGCATCCAGCCCGCCGCGCTGATACACCTGCTCGGCCTGGTCCGAGAACAGCACCGCGTCGCCGTCGAACGCGATGCGCACCTCGTCGGGGTAGTTGCCCTGCGCGCGCGCCGCGCCGGTGTGCACGGTGGCGGCGGCAAAGCCCGCGTCGAGCGCGGCGCGCACGTCGGCCGGGTTCGCCGACAGGAACAGGTTCGCGTGCAGCGGGCGCAGGTAGCCGTACGGTGCGCGGCCCTTGGTGAACACGCCGCGCTCGAGCCTGAGCTTGGCGGCCTGCGCCGAACGGAACACGCGCAGGCCCGAGACCGGGTCGTTGCGCGACAGGATCACGACCTCGACCCGTTTCGCATCGCCGTCGTTGAACGCGAGGAGCTTTCGCACCAGCGAGAACGCGACGCCGGGGTGCGCCGGCTGGTCGAGCCGCTCGAGCTGCAGCGTCGTGTACGCGGCGGCGTCGCCCTGCTCGAACACCCGGTTCTCCTCCTCCAGGTCGAACAGCGCGCGCGACGAGATCGCGACCACCAGCTGACCGTCGAGCGTCGTCGCCATCTACTTCACCAGCTGATTGAGTTGAATGATCGGCAACATCACCGCGAGCACGATCAGCATCACGACCAGCCCCATCACGACGATCAGCGCCGGCTCGAGCACGGTCGCCAGGTGCATCGCGCGCCGCTGCACCTCGGCGCCGAGCTGCGCCGCCGCGCGCTCGAGCATCGCCGGCAGCCGGCCGGTCTGCTCGCCGAGCCGCGCGAACATGCCGACCAGTCCGGGGAAGCGCTTCTTCTGCGCCAGTGCCGACGCCAGCGGCGCGCCTTCGCGCACCAGCACCAGCGCGTCCAGCGCGTCGGCGCGCATCGCGCGGTTGTGCAGCGTCTCGGCCGCCGCCTGCAGCGCCTTCAGGATCGGCACGCCGGCCGCGGCCAGCATCGCCAGCGTGCCGGCAAAGCGCGCCGCGTTGTAGCCGCGCGCCAGCCGTCCGATCATCGGCAGCTGCAGCCACGCGGCGTCGAATTTCAAGCGAAAAGGCTCCGAAGCCAAGGCGATACGCGCACCGATAGCTATCAATAAAATAGCAATCAGCAGGTAGATGCCGTACTGCCGCACGAAGCCGCTGATCGCCAGCATCGCCACCGTGAGCAGCGGCAGCGCCTGCTTGGAACCGGCGAATACGTTCGCCACCTGCGGCACCACGTAGCCGACCAGGAACATCACGATCGCGATCGCGACGCAGGTCACGATCGCCGGGTATAGCGCCGCGCCGATCAGCTTCGAGCGCAGCGCCTGCTGCGCCTCCAGGTCGTCGGCGAGACGCTCCAGCACCAGCCCCAGGTTGCCGCTGTGCTCGCCGGCGCCGATCACCGCGACGTAGATGTCGGAGAACTCGCGCGGATGGAGCGCGAGCGCGCGCGCGAACGCGGCGCCGGCGTTGACCTCGGCGCGCAGCGCGGCGACCAGGTTGCGCTGGGTCTCGGTCTCGGCCTCGTCGGCGAGCGCGGTCAGCGCGCGTTCCAGCGGCAGGCCCGAGCCGACCAGCCCGGCGAGCTGGCGCGTCCAGACCGCGAGCTGGGTGCCGTTGAACACGCGCGGCGCCAGCAGCCCGGCGCCGAATCCGGTGCGGCCGCCGGCCGCGGCGGCGAGCGGCTCGACCGCCAGCGGCACCAGCGACTGCGCGCGCAGCAGGCTGCGCGCCGCGCGCGCGGTGTCGGCCTCCATCACCCCTTTGCGGGTCTGGCCCTGGGCGTCGAGCGCTTCGAACGAATAGGCGGGCATGGAAGGAGAGGGCGGATCAAAGGGCGCGAAGCTGCGCGGCGGTGCGTGTTGCCGTCAATCTCGGGTCACGCGCACCAGTTCTTCGCGCGAGGTGATGCCGGCGCGCACCAGCCGCTCGCCGTCGTCGCGCATCAGCGTCATGCCGGCGGCGAGCGCCGCCGCGCGGATCTCGGCTTCGGCGGCGCGGCCGTGGATCTGCGCACGGATCTTCTCGTCGGCGAGCAGCAGCTCGAACACGCCGGTGCGGCCCTGGTAGCCGGTCTGACCGCAGTCGGGGCAGGCGGCCGGCGCATCGGCTCCGCGCGCGGATGCATCGCGCGCGCGCGCCGGCGCGAGCCCCGAGCCGCGGCAGGTCGGGCACAGCTTGCGCACGAGCCGCTGCGCCAGCACGCCGAGC
>JAFECV010000264.1 GCA_018241985.1 Pseudomonadota bacterium
GCACTTCGCCCTCGATCATGTCGCCGGTGTGCAGGTTGAAGCGGCGCACCTGGCTCGGGCTGATGTAGATGTCGTCGGTGCTCGCGGTGTAGCTGGTATCGGGGCTGCGCAGGAAGCCGAAGCCGTCCGGCAGGATCTCGAGCACGCCGTCGGCGATCACCTGCTCGCCGCCGCGCGCGCGCTTCTTGATGATCGCGAACATCAGTTCCTGCTTGCGCAGGCGCGCGGGGTTCTCGATCTCCAGCGCTTCGGCCTGCTTCAGGACCTCGGACACGTGCAGCGCCTTGAGTTCGTTCAGGTGCATGGGAATGACTCCGTCAGGGAGTGACTTCGGATGGGATTGGAGGGGGATGAGCGCAGGCGGATCGCGCCGGTCGCTCGGGGAAGTCGAACCGGCCCTGAGGGGCCGGCGATGGGGGATTATGACAGGAAATGCGGCTCCGGCGTGAGGGGCCGGGCCGCGGCGGCGTCGATTAGGGCCTGTTCACCCTAAAACGGGAGACGCGTTGGCCCGATTCCCGGATGGATGCGCGAAGCGAGGCGCAGCGAATAGCCGAGCTATTCGCAAGCCTTGCGACAAAGCAGACGCCGGGAATCGGGCCAACCCGAAGGGAAGGACGAATGCCGGGCGCATTGCGGCGTTGCGGCTCGCTTGCGTAGCCGTGCTACGCGGCACTCGCCGCGCCTTGCACTTCATCCCGGCATTCATCCTTCGCGCTCACGTTTTAGGGTGAACAGGCCCTAAGCCAGATGCTGATCGATGAACGCGGTCATCTGGGCCTTGCTCATCGCGCCGACCTTGGTGGCGGCGAGCTGGCCGTCCTTGAACATCATCAGCGTGGGAATGCCGCGGATGCCGAACTTGGCCGGGATGTCGCGGTTTTCGTCGACGTTCAGTTTCGCGATCTGCAGCTTGCCCTGGTAGGAGGCCGACAGCTCGTCGAGGATCGGCGCGATCGCCTTGCACGGGCCGCACCATTCGGCCCAGTAGTCCACGAGCACGGGCTTGTCGGATTTCAGCACGTCGGCCTCGAAAGTGGCGTCGGAAATATGCTTGATGAGTTCGCTGGCCATTGCGTTTTCCTTGCTGGATCGGGTCTGCCGCTAAAGTGCGGACATTGTGACAGAAAGCGCTACCACCACAGGCGGTGCGGGCTCGGCGCCGCACCCGGCGCTGGCCCTGTGGACCGACCCTCGAAACGGGCTGATCGGTGCGATCGCCGACGCCGTGGCGACCGCCCAGGCGCGGGTGAGCGCCGGCGGCAACCGCAGGCCAGTGCAGGCCGTGGTCCTGCTGCCTTACCTGCAGCTGCTGCCGCTGGTGCAGAAACTCTGGGCGGAGCGGGTGCCAAGCGGCTTCGCACCGCGCTTCGAGACCACGCAGACCTGGGCCCGCAGCGCGGGCGCCTTCGTGCCGGGGCCAGACGACATCACGTTCGACGCGGCGCGCGATGCGTTGACCGCGCGCGCGCTGCTCGAGCGCGCCGGGCTCGGGGGCGCGGGGCAGAGTGCCGGCCTGGCCGGCCGGATGGTCGAACAGGCGCAGCAACTCGCCACACGGCTCGCGGCCGAGCCGCTGCTGCTCCGCAGCGCGTGGCTGGCGCGCGCGCGCGCCGCGATCGCGCCGCTGCACGGTACGCCGCTGCTGGCGTACGAATCGGCGCTGGCGCGGATCGCGCTCGAATGGGCGGCGGCGAGCCGCTCTCGGTCGGACGCACTGTTCGCTGCGGTGGAGCAGGGCGTGGCGGAGGAGGCCGGTGCGACCGCTGCCGCCGCGCCCGCGCTCGACTGCCTGGTGGTGCTCGAAGGCTTGCAGCCGGATCCGCTGGCGCAGGCGCTGGCCGCCGCGATGGGCGAGCGCGCCGTCGTGCTGCCGCTGTGCGCCCACGATGCGCCGGCCACGCGGGGTGCGCCGGAACTGCACGCGGCGCGCGACCTCGAAGACGAGGCACAGCGCGCCGCCGCCTGCGTGCTGCGTCATATCGCGGCCGGGCGCATGCCGGTGGCGCTGGTCGCCACCGACCGCGTGCTGACGCGTCGGGTGCGGGCCATGCTGGACGGCCAAGGCGTCGCGATCCGCGACGAGAGCGGCTGGACCTTGTCCACCACGCGCGCGGCCGCCCATGTGATGGGCGCTCTGCGCGCCTGCCGCTGGGACGCCAGCAGCGACACCGTGCTCGACTGGCTGAAGAATGCGCCGGCGTTCGCGCAGGGCCAGGTTCTGCTGCTGGAAAGAACGCTGCGGAAGGCAGGCATCCAGCGCTGGCGGGCATGGAGCGCCGCCGGATCGGGCGCGAACGAGGTTTCAAACGCTGCCCTGACCACGCTGACCAAGGCGGCGAATGACCTGATGCAGACCCTGCAGCGCCCCCGCGCGTTGCCGCAGTGGCTGCAGGACCTGGCCGCGCTGCTGCAGGCCAGCGGGCAGTGGAGCCTGCTGGCGGGCGACGCCGCCGGCGACAAGTTGCTGGCGGTGCTGCGGCTGGACCCGATCGAGCGGGCCGCATTGCAGCAGTCGCTGGCCCCCACCGTCTGGGCCAGCCGGCGGCTGGACCTGGCCGAATTCACGGCCTGGGTCGACGACGCGCTGGAGGCCGCCAGCTTCGTGCCGCCTCATCCCCAGCTTGCTGGCGATGAACAGGCCGTGATCCTGCCCATGGCGCAGCTGCTGGCGCGGCCGTTCGCGGCCGTGGTGCTGCCCGGCTGCGACGAACTGCGCCTGCCGGCATCGCCCGAGCCGCCCGGGCCGTGGAGCGCCGCGCAGCGCCGTGCGCTGGGCTTGCCGCCCCGCGAGGCGCTGGAGCAGGCCCAGCGCGCCGCCTGGCACCAGGCGCTGCAGGCGCCGCGCAGCGACGTGCTCTGGCGCCAGAGCGACGACACGGGCGAGCCGCTGCTGCCCAGCCTGCTGGTGCAGGAACTGCTGTTGGAAGGACTTGCGCAGACGGACGCCGATCCGCGCGAGCAGCGCGCGGTGCCGTCGCAGCCCGCGCCGCGGCCGCTGCCGGTGGCGCCGGATTTACCGGTGCAGCGCCTGTCGGCCAGCGCCTACGAGGACTTGCGGCGCTGCCCGTACCGTTTTTTTGCGCTGCGCCAGCTCGGCCTGCAGGAGGCCGAGGAACTGGAAGGCGAGCTCGACAAGCGCGACTTCGGCCTGTGGCTGCACGCGGTGCTCAAGACCTTCCATGAGGCATTGAAAGCGGCGCCAGCCATTGATCTGCCTTCGCGGGTTGCTATGCTTGATGTAGCAGCCGGGCAGGCGACCGAGACCATGCGGCTCGGCGAGGACGAGTTCCTGCCGTTCGCCGCCGCGTGGCCGCAGGTACGGGACGGCTATCTAGCCTGGCTCGCCACGCACGAAGCGACCGGGGCCGTCTTCGAGCAGGCGGAAGCCTGGCAGGAGCAGCCGCTCGGCCGACCTGATGCCCCCGAGCTTGCCGCTGCGCGTGCTGCGCTGCCCCCCGAGGGGGCCTTCGCGCCTTGGGGCGGCCCGGCGGCGCTCACGCTGATCGGGCGCATCGATCGCATCGACCGGTGCGCCGCGTCCGAGCCCGCGAGCAATGCCGGACAGGCGCTGCTGATCGACTACAAGACCGAGGCGTTACCTAAGTCCCGCGAGCGCGTGCGCCAGCCCACCGAGGACACGCAGCTCGCGTTCTATGCCGCGCTGCTGCCCGACGACGCGCTGCGCGCCGCCTACGTGAACGTGGGCGAGAAGGGCGTGACGACCACCGTCGAACAACCCGCCGTGGTGCAGGTGCGCGACGCGCTGATTGCCGGCATCCTGCACGACCTGCGGCGCATCGCCGCGGGCGCCGCGCTGCCTGCGCTGGGCGAAGGTTCGGTCTGCGACACCTGCGCCGCGCGCGGCCTGTGCCGCAAGGACTTCTGGGACGCGGCATGAGCACTTCCGCCTCCGCCGCATCCGTCCCCGAACTCGCCTACGAACACAACGGCCGGCGCATCTCCAGCGCGGCGTTCTACGCGATCGCCTGCGACCCGCGCCGCAGCGTGGCGGTGGAGGCCTGCGCCGGCGCGGGCAAGACCTGGATGCTGG
>JAFECV010000265.1 GCA_018241985.1 Pseudomonadota bacterium
GAGATCAGCTCTTCCTCAAGTTTGCGTTCGGAGGATGTCATCGCGGCTTACAAGTAGTCGAAGAAGGCGCCGATTCAGTTCAGAGCCAACGTGCTGATTCAACGTTGAACCTGTCGATGCATGCAGGCTTTGTGGCGGTTGTCGGCGGCAAGTGTAGGGCTTGCATTGGCCGCCCCCTCAAGCCTTGAGATATTCCGCCCTACGGCCGCGCAGCCGATGCAGTTGCGGCAGGTCGAAGCGCGCCACCTGCTCGACCATCATTGGCGAGGCGTTCAGGCGACGACTTCGAGGCCGCGCTCCTGCACCAGGTGCAGCAGCTTAAGGGCGGTGCCCGTGGGCTTCTTCTGGCCGATCTCCCACTTCTGCACCGTCGAGAGGCTGGTGTTCAGCAAACGGGCAAAGACGGCCTGGCTGACCCGCGCGGTTTCGCGGATGTGCTTGATTTGCTCAGGCTGCAGCGGCTCGACCGGCGGCAGACAGAGCTGGTCGAATTCACGCAGCGTGACCTGATCCATCACGCCTGCCTTGTGCAGGCCCTTGGCCGTGTCATGCACGACTGCAAGGATCGGAGACTTAGTTTTTCGCATCGCAATCCACCTCCATCAGTTCACCGGCACGCTGGGCCGTGGCGAGCGCCTGCGGCGTCAGTGACAACAGGTGCGCCGCCAACTTCTTCAAGGCCCCGGATTCGTCGTTATAGCACCGAGTGCTATGTTTGCACGAGCTCTACGCCGGCAAGGAGGCCCTATACGCCGTATCGATGTTTTGGGAGATGGACTGCGACGCACAGCAACACCGCCGCCTGCGGCAGGGTCTCGATGGCGACGGCCCTGAACGCCGCCCACGCCTCAAGCCTTGAGATATTCCGCCCTGCCGCCCAGCCAGCGCTGCACGTGCTTCGCGGCCAGTTCCGGGTGCTCGGCGAGCATGCGCGGCGCAAGCGCGCGCGCCCAGGCGAGCAGTTCGGTATCGGTGTCCAGATCGGCGAAGCGCAGCAGCGGCGCGCCGGACTGGCGCGCGCCCAGGAATTCGCCGGGGCCGCGGATCGTGAGGTCGCGCCGCGCGATCTCGAAGCCGTCGCCGGTCTCGACCATCGCCCGCAGCCGCTCGCGCGCGCTCTCGCCGAGCCGGCCGCCTTCGCCGACCGCATACAGCAGCACGCAGGCGGAGGCCGCCGCGCCGCGGCCGACGCGGCCGCGCAACTGGTGCAGTTGCGACAGGCCGAAGCGCTCCGCATGCTCGACCACCATCAGCGAGGCGTTCGGCACGTCGACGCCGACCTCGATCACCGTGGTCGCGACCAGCACCTTGATGGAACCGGCGACGAACTCGCTCATCACCTGCTGCTTGTCGGCCGCCGGCATGCGCGAATGCAGCAGCGCGACCGCGATGCCGGGCAGCGCCGCCTGCAGTTCGGCGTGCGTCGCGGTGGCGTTGACGAGGTCCACGGCCTCGCTCTCCTCGATCAGCGGGCAGACCCAGTACACCTGCCGGCCTTGCGCGATCTGCGCGCGGATGCGCTGCACGACTTCGGCGCGGCGCGTGTCGGCGACGAGCTTGGTCACGACCGGCGTGCGGCCGGGCGGCAGTTCGTCGAGCGTCGAGACCTCGAGGTCGGCCAGGTAGCTCATCGCGAGCGTGCGCGGGATGGGGGTCGCACTCATCATCAACAGGTGTGGCTCCGCACCGTCGCCGCCATCCGCGCTGCCCGCCTTGGTGCGCAGCGCGAGCCTTTGCTGCACGCCGAAGCGGTGCTGCTCGTCGACGATCGCGAGCGCGAGGCTGTGGAATGTCACGCGCTGCTGGATCACCGCGTGGGTGCCGACGACCAGCGCGGCCTCGCCGCTCGCGACCTGCGCCAGCATCGCGTCGCGCGCCTTCTTCGGTTGGCGGCCGGCGAGCCAGGCGACGCGCACGCCCAGCGGCGCAAGCCAGCCGACCAGCTTGCGGAAATGCTGCTCGGCCAGGATTTCGGTCGGCACCATCAGCGCGCACTGGTGGCCGGCGGCAATGCAGCGCGCGGCGGCGAGCGCGGCGACCACGGTCTTGCCCGAACCCACGTCGCCCTGCAGCAGCCGGTGCATCGGCCGCGGCTCGGCCAGGTCGCGCGCGATTTCGCGGTCGACGCGGACCTGCGCCGCGGTCAGCGCGAACGGCAGCGCGGCCAGCAGCCGCTGATGCAGCGCGCCGGCAGCGGGGCGCAACGCCGGCGCGCGCAGCCGCTCGCGCGCGCGGCGCGCCTCGAGCTGCGACAACTGCTGCGCGAGCAGCTCCTCGGCCTTCAGCCGCTGCCAGGCCGGGTGGCTGTGGTCCTGCAGCGCGGCGAGATCGGCGCCGGGCAGCGGGTGGTGCAAAAAAGATAGCGAACTGCGAAGGCCCCACCTGGGTTGCAGCGTTTTTTTGCCTGAAATTTCGGGCGGCAGCGTTTCCGACAGGTCGGCGCGCGCCAGGCCCTCCCGCACCGCGCGGCGGAGCACGCCTTGCGCCAGACCGGCGACGGTCGGGTAGACGGGGGTGAGCGCATCCGGCAGCGGCGTGCCGGCGGCCTTCACCGTCGGGTGCATCATCACCGCGCCGCCGAAGCCGCCGCGCAGCTCGCCTCGCACGCGCACGCGCGCGCCTTGGCTGAGCGCCTTCTGCTGCGACGGATAGAAATGAAAGAACCGCAGCAGACACCGCCCGGAGCCGTCGTCGACCGTGACCAGCAGTTGCCGGCGCGGGCGCAGCACCACCTCGCTCGCGACCACGGTCGCCTCGATCTGCACCGTGTCGCCGTCGCGGGCGGCTGCGAGCCGCACGATGCGGGTCTCGTCCTCGTAGCGCAGCGGCAGGTGCAGCGCGAGGTCGATGTCGCGCACCAGGCCGAGCCGGGCCAGCGCCTTCTGCAGCGCGCTCTGCGGCGGCTTCTGCGGCGTGCCGTCCGTCGGCGCGGGCGCAGCCGCCGCGTCGGGGCGGGAGCGTTTTGCCTGCGCGGCGGTCTGCGGTTCGGGCATGGGACAATTCTGCCCGCACCGTGCGCCGCGCGGTGCATCGCGCCCTGCAACACGATGCAGCGGCGCCCGCCCCCACCCGTCATGCACGCCACCGCCGACCCCGCGCCGCAGCGCTACACGCTTTCCGACTTCGACTTCGATCTGCCGCCCGAGCTGATCGCGCAGCAGCCCGCGCCCGAGCGCAGCGGCTCGCGCCTGCTCGACGGGCGCGGCGCGGCGCCCGCGGACCGCATCTTCTCCGAGCTGCCCGCGCTGCTCGAGCCCGGCGACCTGCTGGTGTTCAACGACACGCGCGTGATGAAGGCGCGGCTGTTCGGCGCGAAGCCGAGCGGCGGCCGGCTCGAGCTGCTCGTCGAGCGCGTGCTCGCCGGCGACGAGGTTGCGGCGCACATGCGCGTCAGCCGCAAGCCGCGCGCGGGCACCGTGCTGAGCATGGACGGCGGCTATTCGGCGACGCTGCTCGGGCGCTGGCCGGATGAAGACGGCGACCTGTTCCGGCTGCGGCTGACCAGCCCCGCGGGCGAAGACCCTCATGCGCTGATGCAGCGCCACGGCCACGTGCCGCTGCCGCCGTACATCACGCATGCCGACACCGCGGATGACGAGCGGCGCTACCAGACGGTGTTCGCGCGCGTGCCCGGCGCGGTCGCGGCGCCGACCGCCGCGCTGCATTTCGACGAGCCGCTGCTGGCCGCGCTGGATGCGCGCGGCGTCAAGCGCGCGAACGTGACGCTGCACGTCGGCGCCGGCACGTTCCAGCCGGTGAAGACCGAACCCATCGCCGAGCACCGCATGCACAGCGAGTGGTACCGCGTGCCGGAGGCGACGCAGGCAGCGATCGCCGACACCCGCGCGCGCGGCGGGCGCATCGTCGCGGTCGGCACGACGACGGTGCGCACGCTCGAGTCCTGGGCCGCGACCGGCGCGGCGAGCGGCGAGACGGCCATCTTCATCACGCCCGGCTTCGCGTTCCGCGAGGTCGACCTGCTCGTCACCAACTTCCACCTGCCCAAGAGCACGCTGATGATGCTGGTCGCCGCGTTCGCCGGCCACGA
>JAFECV010000266.1 GCA_018241985.1 Pseudomonadota bacterium
CCGAGGTTCACGCCGACGTTGATGAACGCCTGGAACCCGATCCAGATCGCGACGCCCTGCGCGACCAGGCCGGGGAACACCCGGTCCAGCGCGATCGCCTGGCGGCCGATGTGCATCAGCCGCCGCGTCAGCCAGAAGAACAGGCCGAGCACGCACAGCACGCCGACCAGGCCGAACTCCTCGCCGATCACGGCCAGCAGGAAGTCGGTGTGCGCCTCGGGCAGCCAGTGGAGCTTCTCGACGCTGGCGCCGAGGCCGACGCCGAAGATCTCGCCGCGCCCGATCGCGATCAGCGCATGCGACAGCTGGTAGCCCTTGCCGAGCGCGTTGTGCTCGCTCCACGGGTTCAGGTAGGCGAAGATGCGCTCGCGCCGGAACTCGCTCATCGCCACCATCAGCGCGAACGCGACCAGCATCACCGCGGCGATCAGGAAGAACATGCGCGCGTTCACGCCGCCGAGGAACAGGATGCCCATCGCGATCACCGCGATCACCATGAACGCGCCCATGTCGGGCTCGGCCAGCAGCAGCACGCCGGTCAGCGCGACCGCGACGGCCATCGGCACCACCGCGCGAAAGAAGCGCTCCTTGACCTCCATCTTGCGCACCATGTAGTCGGCGGCGTAGATCAGCACCGCGAGCTTCGCCAGTTCCGACGGCTGGAAGTTCATGAAGCCGAGCCCGATCCAGCGGTGCGCGCCGTTCACGCTCTTGCCGATGTGCGGCACCAGCACCACCGCCAGCAGGCCGAGCGAGACGACGAACAGCCAGCGCGCCCACTTCTCCCAGGTGTCCATCGGGATCTGGAACGTGATCAGCGCCGCGACGAACCCGATCGCGAGCGACAGCAGGTGCATGAACAGGAAATGCAGCGGCACGTAGCGGGTGAAGCGCGGGTTGTCCGGCATCGCCACCGTCGCCGAATACACCATCACCAGGCCCCAGGCGAGCAGCGCCACCGTGACCCACAGCAGCGGCTGGTCGAACCCGGCGACCGCCGCGCTCACGCGCCGGGTGCGCCCGAAGTCGGCGCCGCTCACGCGCACCGGCAGCGCGTCGTCGGCGGCCGCGGCCGGCGCGAAGCGGCCGAACCAGGTCGACATCCGTTGCACGGCGTTCATTGGGTAACCTCCGTGCTTCGCACTGCGGTGCGAGCCCCCTTCGGAGCGGCCGGGCGGGGGCTCATGCGGCGCCCTCCAGGTCGATTCCCGCGTCGGCGGCCCGCGCCGCCACCGCGTCGCGGAACGCCTGCGCGCGATGCGCGTAGTCGTCGAACATGTCGAAGCTCGCGCAGGCCGGGGACATCAGCACCGCGTCGCCCGGCCGCGCCTGGGCCGCGGCAAGCTCGACCGCCTGCGCCATCGAGCCGGCGTCGAGCAGCGGCACGCCGCAGGCGGCCAGCGCCGCGCGCACCGACGGCGCGTCGCGCCCGATCAGCACCGCGGCGCGCGCATGGCGCGCGACCGGCGCGGCGAGCGGCGCGAAGTCCTGGCCCTTGCCGTCGCCGCCGAGGATCACGACCAGCTTGCGTTCGGCGCCGAGCCCGTTCAGCGCCGCGACGGTCGCGCCGACGTTCGTGCCCTTGCTGTCGTCGAAGTATTCGACCTCGCCCACGACGCCGACGGGCTCGACCCGGTGCGGCTCGCCGCGGTATTCGCGCAGGCCGTACAGCATCGGGCCGATCGCGGCGCCGGCCGCGACCGCCAGCGCCAGCGCGGCCAGCGCATTCATCGCGTTGTGGCGGCCGCGGATGCGCAGCGCGTCCGCCGGCAGCAGGCGCTGGATGTGCAGCTCCGGCTCCTCGCCGCGGACCGGGGCGTCGGCCGGCAGCGCGCGCACCAGCCAGGCGATGCCGTGCACGGTTTCGATGCCGAAGTCGCCGGGTCGCCGCGGCAGGTCGGCGCCGAACGTCAGGTGGTCGCGCTCCACCAACCGCCCGCCGCGGCCCTTGATCGGCGCCGGCAGCATCGCCATCACCTGCGGATCGTCGCGGTTCAGCACCATCAGCGCCTGCCGGCCGAAGATGGCGGCCTTGGCCGCGGCATAGGCCTCGAGGCTCCCGTGCCAGTCCAGATGGTCCTGGCTGAGGTTGAGCACGGTCGCCGCGGTCGGCTCGAACCCCTGGATGCCGTCGAGCTGGAAGCTGGAGAGCTCGAGCACCCAGGTCTGCGGCAGGTCGCCGGCATCGAGCCTCGCCGTCAGCGTATCGAGCAGCGTCGGGCCGATGTTGCCGGCGACCGCGACGGTCTGTCCGGCGCGCGCGAGCAGCTGGCCGGTCAGCGCGGTGACGGTGGTCTTGCCGTTGGTACCGGTGACGGCCAGCACTTGCGGCGCATAGCCGCGCGCGTCGCGCAGCTCGGCCAGCGCCTGGGAAAAAAGCGTCAATTCGCCGCCAGCCGTTATGTTCCGTGCACGAGCCGCTTCAAAAACAGTAGCAACCGCGGCCGGCGTCAGCCCCGGGCTCTTGTACACCGCGGCGACCGGCTCACCGTCCAGCAGCGCGGCATCGAACGCGCCCGCGACGAAACGCGCCGCGGGAAATTCGCTGCGCAACGCATCGAGCTGCGGCGGCGCGCCGCGGGTGTCGGCGACCGTGACCTGCGCGCCCGCACGCGCGCACCAGCGCGCCATCGCGAGCCCGGAATGCCCGAGACCGAGGATCAGCACATGACGGGAGCTGAGCGTGTCCATGCCTACCTCAGCTTCAGCGTGGACAGCCCGAGCAGGCACAGCAGCATGGTGATGATCCAGAACCGGACCACGACCTGCGTTTCCTTCCAGCCGCTCTTCTCGAAATGGTGGTGCAGCGGCGCCATCTTCAGGATGCGCCGGCCCTCGCCGTAGCGGCGCTTGGTGTACTTGAAGTACATCACCTGCGCCATCACCGAGATCGCCTCGACCACGAAGATCCCGCCCATCACCGCGAGCACGATTTCCTGGCGCACGATCACCGCGATCGTGCCGAGCGCCGCGCCGAGCGCGAGCGCGCCGACGTCGCCCATGAACACCTGCGCCGGATAGGTGTTGAACCACAGGAACGCGAGGCCCGCGCCCGCCATCGCCGAGCAGAACACCAGCAGCTCGCCGGCGCCCGCGATGTGCGGGAACAGCAGGTACTTGGAATAGACCGCGCTGCCGGTCACGTAGGCGAACACGCCGAGCGAGGAGCCGACCATCACCACCGGCATGATCGCCAGCCCGTCGAGCCCGTCGGTCAGGTTCACCGCGTTGCTCGAGCCGACGATCACCAGGTACGACAGGACCACGAAGCCGATCACGCCGAGCGGATAGCTGACCTCCTTGAAGAACGGCACCTGCAGGCCGGCCTTCGGCGGCAGGCTCACGTCGAAGCCGGAGCGCACCCAGTGGAAGAACAGCTCGAGCACCTGCAGGTTCGAGTTCTCGGAAATGCTGAACACCAGGTACAGCGCGGCGAGCAGGCCGATCAGCGACTGCCAGAAATACTTCTCGGCCGAGCGCATGCCCTCCGGGTCCTTGTTGACCACCTTGCGCCAGTCGTCGACCCAGCCGATCGCGCCGAAGCCGAGCGTGACCAGCAGCACGATCCAGACGAAGCGGTTCGACAGGTCGAACCACAGCAGCGTGGAGACCGTGATCGACAGCAGGATCAGCACCCCGCCCATCGTCGGCGTGCCGCTCTTGGAGAGGTGGCTCTCCATGCCATAGCCGCGGATCGGCTGGCCGATCTTGAGTTCGGTCAGGCGGCGGATCACGTACGGGCCCGCGACCAGGCCGATCAGCAGCGCGGTCATCGCCGCCATCAGCGCGCGGAAGGTCAGGTACTGGAACACGCGAAAGCCGGCCAGCTCGGGCGACAGCGTCTGCAGCCACTGGGCGAGGCTAGGCAGCATGGGCCGACTCCCCTTCTCGTGGCTTGACCAGCGCATCGACCACGCGCTCCATGCGCATGAAGCGCGAGCCCTTGACCAGCAGGCTGGCGACGCCTGGCAGTTCGGCTTGCACAGCGGCCAGCAGCGCGGCAAGGTCGCCCGCGAAATGCCGGCCGCCTTGGAAGCTGTCGGCCG
>JAFECV010000267.1 GCA_018241985.1 Pseudomonadota bacterium
CGCGCCGTGTCGCGCCGACGGAGCAAGAACCCATGGACATCACCGAACTGCCGGCGCATGCGCTGTCGCGCGCGATCCACGCTCGCGAACTCTCGTGCCGCGAGACGATGCAGGCGTACCTCGCGCGCATCGCCGCGGTCAACCCGCGCTTCAACGCGATCGTCAGCCTGCAGGAGCCGGAGCTGCTGCTGCGCGAGGCCGATGCGCGCGACGCGCAGCTCGCGCGCGGTGAAGCGATGGGCTGGATGCACGGCCTGCCGCAGGCGATCAAGGACCTGTCGAACAGCGCCGACATCCCGACCACGCTCGGCTCGCCGCTGATGCGCCGCTTCGTGCCGAAGGAGGACGGCCTGATGGCGCGGCGCATGAAGGCGGCCGGCTGCATCGTCATCGGCAAGACCAATACGCCGGAATTCGGCCTGGGCTCGCACACCTTCAACGAGGTGTTCGGCACGACGCGCAACGCCTACGACCCGAGCCGATCCGCCGGTGGATCGAGCGGCGGCGCGGCAGTCGCGCTGGCGCAGCGCCTGCTGCCGGTGGCCGACGGCTCGGACTTCATGGGGAGCCTGCGCAACCCGGCCGCGTGGAACAACGTGTTCGGCCTGCGGCCGTCGCAGGGGCGGGTGCCGCTGTTGCCGAGCAACGACGTCTGGATCGCGCAGCTCGGCACCGAAGGGCCGATGGGCCGCACCGTGCGCGACATCGCGCTGCTGCTGTCGGTGCAGGCCGGCCACGACCCGTCTGCTCCGCTTTCGATAGCGCAAGACACAGGTCAGTCCTTCGCTTCGCTCGAATTCGATCCAAAAAATCAACGAATCGGCTGGCTCGGCGACCTGGACGGTCACCTCGCCATGGAGCCCGGCATCCTGCCGCTGTGCGAACGGGCGCTCGCCCGGCTCTCGGCCCTGGGCTGCGTGGTCGAGCCGGCCCGGCTCGGCACCGCGCCCGAGTCCGTGTGGCAGACCTGGCTCGTATGGCGGCGCGCGCTGATCGCCTCGCGCATCGCGCCGTTCCTGGTCGACGCGAAGAACCGCGCGCGCATCAAGCCCGAGGCGCTGTGGGAATACGACCAGGCGCAGAGCCTGACCGGCGCCGAGCTGCTGCGCGCCAGCGCCGAGCGCACCGCGTTCTACCACTCCATGTTGGCGCTGTTCGAGCGCCATGACTTTCTCGCGCTGCCGACCGCGCAGGTCTGGCCGTTCGACGCCGCGCTGCGCTGGCCGCGGCAGATCGATACCGGAACCAAGGTGGTCACGATGGACACCTACCACCGCTGGATGGAGGTGGTGATCTACGCGACGCTGGCGGGCCTGCCCTGCATCAGCGTGCCGGCCGGGTTCAACGAGGATGGGCTGGCTATGGGGCTGCAGCTGATCGGCCGCCCGCAGGCCGATCTGGCGGTGCTGCGGCTGGCCGCGGCCTACGAACAGGCAGCCGCCGATGTGCTGCGGCGCGCGCCGTCCGAGGCCGTGCAGCCTGCGGAAAACCCCGCCGCACTGGGCGGCAGTTAATCGGAAGTTGTATTGCGACTCGGCGATATGCGTGTTACATATATCGGATGGCCATGACGAGCGCGACAGAACGCCCGCAGCGATGAGTTTTCCGCTGTACCAATCCCCCGGAACCTTCGTGTTCCTCGACGACGACCCGGACTACCTCGCGATGCTCGCGCTGGTGATGCCGGAGAACTGGAACGTGCGGCTGTTTCGCGGGCCGCAGGACTGCATCAACCAGCTGCAGCAGGAGCCGCCGCTGTGGGACGCCGACGCCTGGACCCAGCAGCAGATGATCGAGGACGCGCGCACCGGCGGCGCGCCGCTGATCGCGCAGATCCTGCGCTACTGGGGCGCTCACGCCGACCGCTATGCGCTCACGCAAGTCTGCGTGGTCGACTATTCGATGCCGGGCATGGACGGCCTGCAGGCCTTGAGCGAACTGGTCGACTGGCCGGGCCAGCGCGTGCTGCTGACCGGCCAGGCCGACGAGCAGATCGCGGTGGACGCGTTCAACCGCGGCCTGATCGAGCAGTTCATCCCGAAGCAGACGCCGGACATCCCGCGCCGCCTGATCGAGATCCTGCAGCGCCTGTACGCCAACGCCAGCGGGCGTCATTCGCAGATCTGGCGCGCGACGCTGACCAAGAGCCAGAACGCGTTGCTGCGCGTGCCGTCGATCGCGCGCGACCTCTCCACATTCGCCTCCGAGCACTGGGTCGAATATGTCGTGATCGGGCGGCCGTTCGGCGTGCTCGGGCGCGACGCGAACGGGCACGTGGGCTGGCTGCAATTGGAGCCGGTCAGCGCGCTCGACGAGCTCGCCGGTCTCGCGCGCATGGCCGGCGTCGGTGCCGCGGGCGTGGCCGACATCCAGGCCGGCAAGAAGCTCGCCGACCCGGAACTGGCGCAGGCGCTGGGCCGCGGCGGCAAGCCCGCGCTCGGGCTGGCGCGGCCGATCGGCCACGAGCAGTCACTGCTCGGCGCGCTGTTCCAGGTCGATGCCGCGCACAGCCCGGACCCCGCCAGCAGCTACAACCAGTGGCTGAACCGGCAGCCGCGGCGAGAGGTTAAGTAACTCCCCCAGTCTTCGCGTCACCTACGGCGCATGAAACGGGTTCGAGAGGCCGCGGAGCAGGCCGTTCGCGGGCGCCCGCGGAGCCGGCTCGGCCGGGCCGCTGGGTGCGCCCCCTGAAGGGGGTTGGCGGAGCGACACGCAGTGCGCGAAGACTGGGGGTGATTCATGACTGCCTCCACGGCAACCCGCGCAGCCGCCAGCCGCCCTTGCGGCCACGGTGTGCCTGGTCGTCCGGGTCGCCCTCGAAGCCTTCCAGGATGTTGTACGCCTCGATCCCCAGTTCGGTCGCGCGCCGGGCGGCAGCGATCGAGCGCACGCCGCTGCGGCACATCAGCACCACTTTCTTCCCGGGCGGCACGGCCTCCTTCAGCCCGGCGTCGAAGCCGGGGTTCAGCGCCATGCCGGGCCACTGCTTCCAGGCCAGCGGCACCGCGCCGGGGACGAAGCCGACCCACTCGCGCTCCGCGTCGGTGCGCACGTCGACCAGCACCGCGCTGCCTTCCTGCCACCAGCGGCAGGCGAGCTGCGGCGCGACGTCGCCCGCATAGCCCTCGGCCGGCCGCGGCGCATCATGAGCCGGGGGCAGGCCCGGCGCGCCGGCGTCCTGCCGCAGCCCGGAATGCTGGTTCGCCGGCACCGCCTCGTCGATGCGTTTCGGCTTCGGCAACTGCAGCGCGGCCATCGTCTCGACGAACTGAGCCAGCGTCTTGCCGGCGACGCGCGCGTTGCTCGCTTTTTCCGCGCCTATCGTCGAATGGCTGCGCCCGTTGTAGTCGTGCGCGGGCCAGACCAGCGTGTCGTCCGGCAGCGCGAACAGCACCTGCGTCAGGCTGCGGTACATCGCCTCGGAGCTGCCGGACTGGAAGTCGGTGCGCCCGCAGCCGTTGATCAGCAGCGTGTCGCCGGTGAACACGTGGCTGCCCCGCGGCATCTTCCACAGGTAGCACATGCTGCCCGCGGTGTGGCCCGGCGTGTGCAGCGCGCTGACCTGCTGCGCGCCGAACGCCAGCGTGTCGCCGTCCTCGAGCTGCACCGCGGCGGTACAGATGCTGCAGCCGATCGGCGCGGCGGTCTTCGCGCCGGCATGCTCGGCGAGCAGCCCGGCGCTGGTGATGTGGTCGGCGTGCGCGTGGGTCTCGACCGTCCACTGCAGTTTCAGCCCGTACTGGCGCAGCACCGAGAGGTCGCGCTCGAGCTGCACGTCGACCGGATCGATGATCAGCGCGTCGCGCGTGGTCTCGTCGAACAGCAGATAGGTGTAGGTGGATGACGCGGGGTCGAACAGCTGGATCGGTGTCATGGCAGTCGCCTGGGTTTATGCTGTGAATCAGTTTAGAGCTTCCGGAGTCACTCATGCACTCGTATGCGCAATCGCTGGCCGGCGGGCTGCTGATCGGCGTCGCGGTCTGGCTGCTGCTGGCGTCGCTCGGCCAGGTCGCGGGCATCAGCAGCATCGCGTCC
>JAFECV010000268.1 GCA_018241985.1 Pseudomonadota bacterium
GCAGCCCTTGCCGGCCCAGCCCCGTGATGCGGCCGGCCTCGAGCGGCGTCGCGACGAACGACGGTCAGGTCGGCGGTATGTTCCAGCGTCGGTGCGGTCAGGGTTGCCATCGTTGAGGCAGCGCTTTCTTCGTGCCATTATCGCCAGCATGCGTTCCGACACCCCCGCTCCCCATGTGCCGCAAATCCGGCTGTACCAGGACTGGCTGCGCGAGACGCGCGGCCTCGTTTTCGACGACTACGAGGCGCTGCGCCGCTGGTCGGTGACCGACCTCGATGCGTTCTGGCAAAGCATCTGGGACTACTTCGACATTCAGTCGCCGACGCCGCCGGGCGCGGTGTTGGCGGACGCAACGATGCCGGGCGCGCGCTGGTTTCCCGGTGCGCGGGTCAACTACGCGCGCCAGGTGTTCCGCCACGCCGACGCGGCGCATGCGGCCGGCATGCCGGCGATCGTCGCGCAGGGCGAGCGCGGAGAGACGCAGCAAGTGTCGTGGCCCGAACTCAAGCGCCAGGTCGCGTCGCTTGCGCTGCACCTGAAGGCGGTCGGGCTGCAGCCGGGCGACCGGGTCGCGGTCTACCTGCCGAACATTCCCGAGACCGTGGTCGCGTTCCTCGCGGTCGCGAGCATCGGCGCGGTCTGGAGCCTGTGCGCGCCGGACATGGGCAGCAACGCGGTGCTGGACCGCTTCCGCCAGATCGAGCCCAAGGTGCTGATCGCCTGCGACGGCGTGCGCTACGGCGGGCGCGAACTGGACCGCACCGCGGTCGTCGCCGAACTGCGCGCGGCGCTGCCGACGGTCGAGCACGTGATCGCGCTGAACCTGCTGTTCTCGACCAACACGATCGCCGACAGCGAGATGTTCTCGCGCCTCGTCGCGCGCAACGACGCCGAGGTGCTGGCGTTCGAGCCCGAGGCGCTGCCGTTCGACCACCCGCTGTGGATCGTCTATTCGAGCGGCACCACGGGTCTCCCGAAGGCGATCGTGCACGGCCACGGCGGCATCCTGCTGGTCGGGCTGGCGCTCGGCGTGCTGCACAACGACGTGGGGGCTAGCTACGCGGCCAATTCGTTCGGCGAGCGCTTCCACTGGTACAGCACCACCGGCTGGATCATGTGGAACGCACAGGTCGCCGGCCTGCTCGGCGGCACCACGATCTGCCTGTACGACGGCAGCCCGGGCGGCAGCCGGGAGCGCCCCGACTGGGGCCGGCTCTGGCGTTTCGCGGCCGAAGCGGGCGTGACTTTCTTCGGCGCCGGCGCCGCGTTCTACACGAGCTGCATGAAGGCCGGGGTGGTCTTGAGCGACTGGGGCGATCTGCACCGCGTGCGCGCGCTCGGCTGCACCGGCTCGCCGCTGTCCGAAGACGTGCAGCGCTGGGGCAGCGAGCAGTTCCAGAAGCTCCGGCGGTCTTCCGACGATGCCGGCAGAGAGGCGCGCCGCGCCGGGCCGCCCCAAGCAAGCGCAGCCCCCTCGGGGGGCAGCGACCCACGCGCAGTGGGGGAGCGTGGGGGCGCTATCTGGTGGTGCAACATCTCCGGCGGCACCGACTTCGCCGGCGCGTTCATCGGCGGCAACCGCGAGCTGCCGCAGGTGTTCGGCGCGATGCAGTGCCGGCTGCTCGGCTGCGCGGTCGAGGCCTGGAACGAGCAGGGCGAGCCGGTGATCGATGAGGTCGGCGAACTGGTCTGCACCCGGCCCATCCCGTCGATGCCGCTGTATTTCTGGGGCGATCCGGCCGAGACGCCGGCGCCGCGCGACGCGGCCGCTGCGGACGGCGCACCGGCGCCGGGGCCGCGCTACCGGGCTAGCTATTTCGACGTCTATCCCGGCGTCTGGCGCCACGGCGACTGGCTGAAGATCGCTGCCGACGGCAGTTGCGTGATCTACGGCCGCAGCGACGCGACGATCAACCGGCACGGGCTGCGCATGGGCACCAGCGAGCTGTACCGCGCGGTCGAGGCGCTGCCCGAGGTGGTCGATTCGCTGGTGGTCGACCTCGAGTACCTGGGCCGCGCGAGCTACATGCCGCTGTTCGTCGTGCTGCGCGAGGGGCACGCGCTGGACGACGCGCTGCGCCAGCGCATCGAAGGCGCGATCCGCAGCAGCTTGAGCCCGCGCTTCGTCCCGGACGAGGTGCTGCAGGTGGCCGAGGTGCCGCGCACGCTGTCGGGCAAGAAGCAGGAACTGCCGATCAAGAAACTGCTGCTCGGCCAGCCGGCGGCCAAGGTGCTGAACCGCGACGCGATGGCGAATCCCGGCTGCCTGGACTGGTACATCGCGTTCGCCGAAAAGCTGGCCTCCACGACGAGGAGCGAGGGATGATGCGATCGATCGGGCAAGCGCTGCTGGCACCCACGCTGATACTCTGCGCGGCGCTTTGCGCGCTGCCGTGGAGCGCCGACGCTTTGGCGGCCCCCGCGGCCCCTGCCGCCGATGCGCGCGTCGGCGAGCGGCTCGCGACCGCGGGCCAGTTGCCGCGGGTGCCGGCCTGCGCCAGTTGCCATGGCGCGGACGGCATGGGCGGCGCGGCCTTTCCGCGGCTCGCCGGTACCGGTGCCGGGTATCTTTCCGCGCAGCTCGCGGCGCTGGCGGGCGGCGGCCGCGACAACGCGGTGATGTCGCCGATCGCGAAGGCTTTGAGCGACGAGGAACGCAGCGCCGTCGCGCTCTACTACAGCCGGCTGCCGGCGCGCGCGCTCGAGGCGCCGCAAGGTCATGACGCCGGCGCCTGGCTCGCGGCGCGCGGCCACTGGTCCGCCGACATTCCGCAGTGCAGCCAGTGCCACGGGCCCGCGGGCCAGGGGGTCGGCGAATCGTTTCCGCCGCTGGCCGGCCTGCCGACCGCCTACATCGAGGCGCAATTGACCGCGTGGCAGAAGGGCGAACGGCCGGCAGGGCCGCTAGCGCTGATGCAGGCGGTCGCGAAGCGGATGCAGCCGCAAGAGATCGCGGCCGCAGCGCAGTACTACGGGGCGTTCGCCGCGCCGGGCATGACGACGCCCGCTGTGCCCGTGGCGCAGACCGCGCCCGCGCCTGCTGCTTCGGCGGCAACGTCAGGTTCTGTAGCGCCGACCGCAGTGGCAAGCGGTGCGGCCACCACGTTCCAGCCGCCGAGCGCGCATGCGATCCCCGACACCGAAATGGGCAAGGTGATCCGCCAGGGCGAGCAGATCTTCCTGCACACCGGTACTGCGGCGAAGGCGTACGTCGGCAACCGCCTGACCTGCGTGAACTGCCACCTCGACGCCGGGCGCTTGCCGAACGCGGCGCCGATGTGGGGCGCATATGGGATGTACCCGGCGTACCGCTCCAAGACCAAGGAGGTCGACGACTTCGCGAATCGGCTGCGCGGCTGCTTCATGTACAGCATGAACGGCAAGGCGCCGCCGTACGGCTCGGCGGAACTGGTGGCGCTCGAGACCTATTCGTACTGGATGGCCCATGGCGCGCCGACCGGCGAGAAGCTTCCCGGCGCCGGCTACCTGAAGCTCTCGGCGCCGCAACAGCCGCCCGACAGCGTTCGCGGCCGCGCGGTCTATGACCAGCATTGCGCGCTGTGCCACGGCGCGGACGGCCAGGGCCAGCGCGTCGGCGGCGCGCAGGCGTTCCCGCCGCTGTGGGGCAGCCAGTCGTACAACTGGGGCGCCGGCATGACCGCGGTCAACACCGCCGCCGGCTTCATCAAGGCCAACATGCCGTACGGCCTGGGCGGCACGCTGACCGACCAGCAGGCCTGGGACGTCGCGCAGTTCATGGACGGCCACGAGCGCCCGCAGGACCCGCGCTTCGACGGCAACGTCGCCAGCACGCGCAAGAAGTTCCACGACTCGCGCTATTCGCTGTACGGCACGATGGTCGATGGCCGCCTGCTCGGCGAGTAAGGGTTGAAGCCTGTGGTGCGATAGCCGCGGAGAGCCGGCTCGGTCCGTAAGCTGCCCCCCGTTGGCATTGAACGGAACGGAACGGATCGCGTCCGAAGGCCGCGGAGCAGGCCGTTCGCGGGCACCCGCGGATCCGGC
>JAFECV010000269.1 GCA_018241985.1 Pseudomonadota bacterium
AACTAGAGTGTTACCGATGGCTGCGACGACGATCCGGGTCGAATTGCGCGGGGGCGCACGGTGAACGCGGTCGCGCGCTGGATGGGGCTGCGCCTGGGGCGCTATCTCACCGTCACCGCCAACGGGATCAACACCGCCTGGCCGATGGACCCGGTCCGGCTCGCGGCCTGTCTGCGCCCCGGCGACGTGCTGCTGGTCGAGGGGGTGTCCCGGATCAGCACCGCGATCAAGTACCTGACGCAGTCGACCTGGTCGCACGCGGCGCTGTGCGTGCGCAGCCCGGTTCCCGCCGATGGCAACGAGCCGCAATGCATGGTCGAGGCCGACATGGTCGACGGCGTGCGCGCGGTCGGCCTGTCCATGTACCAAGGCCTGCACTGCCGCATCTGCCGGCCGGTCGGCATGAGCGCCGACGAACTGCAGCGCGTCTGCGACTTCGCGCTGCAGCGGCTGGGCGAACAGTACGACCTGAAGAACATCGTCGATCTCGCGCGCTACCTGTTGCCGCAGCCGCCGGTGCCCAGGCACTGGCGCCGGCGCATGCTGGCGCTGGGCAGCGGCGACCCGACGCGCGCGATCTGCTCGACGCTGATCGCGCAGTGCTTCGAGTCGGTGCGCTATCCGATCCTGCCGCTGATCGAGACCGTGCACCTGCAGGATGCGCAGCACGCCGACAGCGTGCGCGAAATCCTGCACGTGCGCCACTACAGCCTGTTCGTGCCGCGCGACTTCGACGTGTCGCCGTATTTCGAGGTGGTCAAGCCGACGCTGGCGGCAGGATTCGACTTCCACGCGCTGGCGTGGGAGCGACTCGCGCCGCAGCCTGAATTGGAGGCCACGCCTACCACGCCACCTCGCGTTCCGCGGTCGCGCTGATGCGGTGGATCGACAGGTCCGCGCCTTCGAACTCCTCCTCCTGGCTGAGCCGCAGCCCGACCGTTGCCTTCAGCAGCCCGTACACCGCGAGTCCGCCGAGCAGCGCCCAGCCGACCCCGATCGCGGTACCGATCAGCTGCGCTGGAAAGCTCACGCCGCCGCGACCGCCGAAAGCCGTGCTGCCGAAGATGCCGGCGGCGAGCCCACCCCAGGTCCCGCACAGCCCGTGCAGCGGCCAGACGCCGAGCACGTCGTCGATGCGCCAGCGGTTCTGCGTCAGCGTGAACAGGGTCACGAACAAGGCGCCGGCGATCGCGCCCACGACCAGCGCGCCGAGCGGGTGCATCAGGTCGGAGCCGGCGCAAACCGCGACCAGCCCCGCGAGCGGGCCGTTGTGCACGAAGCCCGGGTCGTTTCGGCCGGCGACCAGCGCGGCCAGCGTGCCGCCGACCATGGCCATCAGCGAGTTCACTGCGACCAGGCCGGAAATCCGGTCGATGGTCTGTGCGCTCATCACGTTGAAGCCGAACCAGCCGACGGTCAGAATCCACGCGCCCAGCGCCAGAAACGGAATGTTCGACGGAGGATGAGCGCTGATCGCGCCATCCTTGCGATACCGGTTGCGGCGCGCGCCGAGCAGCAGCACGGCCGGCAGCGCGAGCCAGCCGCCGACCGCGTGAACCACGACCGAGCCGGCGAAGTCGTGAAACGGCACGCCGGTGAGCCGCGCGATCCAGTCCTGCACGCCGAACCGGTGTCCCCAGACGATACCCTCGAAGAACGGATAAATAAGGCCAACGATGACCGCAGTTGCAATCAATTGCGGATAGAAGCGGGCGCGTTCTGCGATGCCGCCGGAAATGATCGCCGGAATCGCCGCCGCAAAGGTCAGCAGGAAGAAAAAGCGAACCAGCTCAAATCCGTCTTTTGCCGCGAGTTGATTCGCGTTGGCGAAAAAATGCGTGCCGTAGGCGACGCCATAGCCAACCAGAAAGTATGCGACGGTGGACACCGAAAAGTCGCTCAGGATCTTCACCAGCGCGTTCACCTGGTTCTTGCGCCGCACGGTGCCGAGTTCCAGGAACGCGAATCCGGCATGCATGGCCAGCACCATGATGCCCCCAAGAAGAATGAACAAGGTATCGGAGCCCTGTTTTAGTGCATCCATGCTCTCATTTCCGAATCGATTGCCACAATTCGGTGCGCGGCAAGCGCCGTGACCGGGTCTGAAACCCAAGTTAACGCAAGAAGCAGGCCATCATGTGTCATAACCGTGCGCGCCGACCCGGGACGGTGCGTTGCCAGTCATCTCGGTCGACGGATTTCTCGTGTCGCTCGGCGTGGTCGCGTGGCTCGGCCGAGTGGCCCAGCACGGTCTTGCCGGCCCTTGCTATACTGGCCGCTCCAGACCACGCGCCGATTTGTTCCTGATTGCGGGCGCCGGACTCCAGCGAGTTCCGAAATACGGCTAAAGAGGGCAACCTGTTCCCATCTCCCGGCCTTCGGCTCCCTGGCGTTTGCCGTGCGAGATGCAATTGGGCGACCGGCGAAGGGGTCTGACCCCGATTTCGGCCTGAATCCATGCTGATCGCCACGCCCCAGACGATGCATTTCGACGACGCGCTGCCGCTGCAGAGCGGCGCGTCGATTGCCGGCTACGACCTCGTCTACGAAACCTACGGCCGGCTCAATGCCGACCGGTCGAACGCGGTGCTGGTCTGCCACGCGCTGAACGCATCGCACCATGTCGCCGGCAGCTACGTCGGCCAGGAGCGCAGCCAGGGCTGGTGGGACAACATGATCGGCCCGGGCAAGCCGGTCGACACCGACCGGTTCTTCGTGATCGGCATCAACAACCTGGGCTCGTGCTTCGGCTCCACCGGCCCGATGCAGCCCGACCCAAACGCGCCGGCCGGCAGCGGCAAGCGCTACGGCGCCGACTTTCCGGTGGTCACGGTCGAGGACTGGGTCAACGCGCAGGCGCGGCTGCTGGACCGCCTTGGCATCGCGCAGCTCGCGGCCGTGATGGGCGGCAGCCTGGGCGGCATGCAGGCGCTGTCGTGGACCACGCAGTACCCGGACCGGGTGCGCCATGCGGTGGTGGTCGCGAGCGCGCCGAACCTGACCGCGGAGAACATCGCCTTCAACGAGGTCGCGCGCCGCGCGATCATCAGCGACCCGGACTTCCACGGCGGCAACTTCTACCAGCACGGCGTGGTTCCGAAGCGCGGCCTGCGCATCGCGCGCATGATCGGCCACATCACCTACCTGTCCGACGACGTGATGAACGAGAAGTTCGGCCGCGCGCTGCGCTCCGCGGTGCTGCACGAAGCCGGCGCGGTGGAAGTTTCAACCAATGGCTCGGCGAACGGTTCGGCCGACTACCGCTACACCACGCAGGACGTCGAATTCCAGATCGAGAGCTACCTGCGCTACCAGGGCGACAAGTTCGCCGAGTACTTCGACGCGAACACCTACCTGCTGATCACGCGCGCGCTCGACTATTTCGATCCGGCGCGCCGCCACGGCGGCAACCTGCGCGCGGCGCTGGCCGGCGCGCGCGCGGGTTTTCTGGTGGTCAGCTTCACGACCGACTGGCGCTTCTCGCCCAGGCGCAGCCGCGAGATCGTCAAGGCGCTGCTCGACAACCGCCGCGACGTCAGCTATGCCGAGATCGACGCGCCGCACGGCCACGATGCGTTCCTGCTCGAGGACCTGCGCTACATGGGCATCGTGCGCAGCTATTTCGACAGCCGGGTGGCGCTGCCTCCCGGCCCGCAATCATGAGCGACGCCGCCACGATGGCCTCGATCATGCGGCTGGTGCCGGCCGGCTCGCGCGTGCTCGACCTGGGCTGCGGCGACGGCGCGCTGCTCGCGCAGCTCGCGGCCACGCGCGGCTGCAGCGGCTATGGCATCGAGATCGCCGATGCCGGCGTGCAGGCCTGCGTGCAGCGCGGGGTCAACGTGATCCAGCTCAACCTCGACGAGGGGCTGGCGATGTTCGACGACGCCTCGTTCGACGTGGTGCTGCAGATCGACACGCTGCAGCACCTGCGCAATGCCGAGGTGATGCTGCGCGAGACCGCGCGCGTCGGGCGCATCGGCATCGTCGCGTTCCCGAACTTCGCGCACTG
>JAFECV010000026.1 GCA_018241985.1 Pseudomonadota bacterium
CGCTCCGGATGGAGCGCCGGCCATTTGCGGGTGATGGTGAACTGGGAGAGATCGCTCATCGGGCCATTCTGACCGAATACGCAGAAGCCCACCCGCAGTGGCCGCGTTCACACATTCGTTCGATACCGTTCAACGCTGCGTTGTGGGGCCGGGCAACAGCAGGAACGCCAGCGCGCCCAGCACGAGCAGCGCCGCGATCGCGCCGAGCACCGCGGCGTACGGCTCCATCGCATGCGCGATCGCGACCGACGCGACGAAGCCGGTGAACCACTGCATGAAGGCGACACCGAGGAACATCGCCATCGTGAACAGCGCCAGCGCGCGCCCGGTGAGTTGGGCCGGGTACGCGGCGCGCACGTCGGCGTACTGCAGCACCATGTAGCCCGACAGCAAGCCGATCACGAGCGGCGACGCCACGTCGAGCCACGCCAGGTGCAGCAGCGCCGGCGCCGCAAACAGCGCGGCCGCCACCAGCGTGTAGCCAATGATCCAGGCGCGGCGCCGCGCCGGGCCCGGGTCGAGCCGGCCGAACAGCGGCGGGCTGACCAGGGACACCAGCGACATCACCAGCGCGACGTTGCCGCTTTGCACCAGCGAGAAGCCGTGGCGCTGCATCAGCATCGGCCCGAGCCACAGGCCGCGCAGCGAGATGAACGACGCATAGCCGACCGCCGACAGCAGCAGGATGCCCAGCGTGTGCCGCAGCAGCAGCAGCGCGCCGAATTTGGCGAACGCCTCGCGCAGCGATTCGTGCTGCGGCGCCGCGTCTGCCGCGTGCAGCGGCGCCGGCTCGTGCACCAGCGCGAGGATCGCGATCCAGGCCAGCACGGCGAACGCGCACAACACCCAGAAGCCGACGCGCCACGAACTCGCCTCGATCAGCCACGCCAACGGCGTGCCGGTCAGCAGCATGCCGATGCCGCCGATGCTCAGCACCTGGCCCGACACCACCGCGAAGCGCGCCGGCGGCAGGTGCCGCGCGATGAACACCGTGCTCGCGAGAAAGGTCGGCGCGCAGCCGAGGCCGATCAGCGCCTGGCCCAGCACCAGGAGCGGAAAGCTGTGCGCGACCGCGGTCAGCGCGGAGCCAAGAATAGCGAGCGGAAACGCCGCGAGCACGGTGCGGCGCACGCCGTGCAGGTCGATGCCGATGCCGACGAACATCTGCATCACGCCGAACGAGAAGTGGTAGGCGCCGGCGAACACGCCGAGCGCCTGCGCGCCGATGTGGAAGTCGGCTTCCAGCGGCGCGGCGATGATGGTCGCGACCGTGCGGAACGCCTGGCTCATGCCGAACGCCGCGGTCAGCGCGAGCAGCATCGGCCACAGCGAACGCGGGGCGGCGGATGCCGGCAATGACGGCGAGGACGATGAGGAAGAAGGTGGAGCCGGGGAACTCATGCGCGGATGGCAGGTGCCGGTTGCCGAGCGTACACCGGTGGTCACGCTCGCGGTGTCGCGCGCGCGGCGGCGAGCCTTGGCGCATCGGGCCGAGAGCCGAAATATCAATCAAATGTGCCGCAAGCGCAGGCAACACCTTCACATTTAGCTATCTTTACGATAGCAATCCGAGCCAGGCCAATTACAGGCTCTGCGCCAGCAGGCGCTTCAGTTCGTCCGTCGGCACGCCGCGCCGGCGCGCCAGGTCGTCGATCTGGTCGGCGGCGATCCGGCCCACCGCGAAGTAGGTGCTGTCCGGGTGCGCGATGTAGAAGCCGGCGACGCTGGCCGGCGGCGTCATCGCCATGCTGTCGGTGACCTGCATGCCGATCTCGTTTGCGCCGAGCAGCGCGAACATGCGCTGCTTGACGCTGTGGTCCGGGCAGGCCGGGTAGCCCGGCGCGGGCCGGATGCCGCGGTACTTCTCGGCGATCAGCTCGTCGTTGCCCAGGCGTTCGTCGGCTGCGTAGCCCCACAGCTCGGTGCGCACGCGGTGGTGCATGCATTCGGCGAGCGCCTCGGCGAGCCGGTCCGCCAAGGCTTTCAGCATGATCGCCGAATAGTCGTCGAGCGCGTCGACGAAGGCCTGCACCTTCGCGTCGGCGCCGAGCCCCGCGGTCACCGCGAACACGCCGACGTAATCGGCGACGCCGCTGGACTTCGGCGCGACGAAGTCGGCCAGGCACCGGCTCGGGCGCTGCACGCCGTCGACCACCTGCTTCTCGGTCTGCTGGCGCACGCCGTACCAGGTCAGCACCGGCTCGCCGCGGCGCTCGTCGGCGTAGAGTTCGATGTCGTCGTCGTTCACGCTGTTCGCCGGGTACAGGCCGACCACCGCGGCGGCGGTCAGCCACCGTTCCGCGATCAGCTGCTTGAGCATGCGCCGCGCGTCGTCGTAGACCTTGGTCGCTTCCGCGCCGACCACTTCGTCTTTCAGGATCGCGGGGAAGTGCCCGGCCAGGTCCCAGGTCTGGAACAGCGGGCCCCAGTCGATGTAGCGCGCCACTTCTTGCAGGTCGTAATTCACGAACACGCGCCGGCCGATGAACGTCGGCCGCTGCGGCTTGTAATGCGCCCAATCGATCGGCGTCTTGTTCGCGCGCGCCTTCTCCAGCGGCCACAGCGGCGGCAGTTTCTTGTTCGCATGCTGCCGGCGCACCCGCTCGTAGTCGGCGCGGACCTCGGCCAGGTACGCGTCGCGGCCGTCGCCGAGCAGGCTTTGTGCGACGCCGACGCTGCGCGACGCATCGGGCACGTAGACCACAGGCCCGTCGTAATGCGGCGCGATCTTGACCGCGGTGTGCACGCGGCTCGTGGTCGCGCCGCCGATCAAGAGCGGAATGTTTTGCCCACGGAAATGCGCGTCCTTCTGCATTTCGCCGGCGACGTGCTGCATCTCCTCGAGGCTGGGCGTGATCAGGCCCGACACGCCGACGATGTCGGCGCCGACCTCCTTCGCCTTGGCCAGCAGTTCGTGGCACGGGACCATCACGCCCATGTTCACGACCTCGTAGTTGTTGCACTGCAGGACCACGGTCACGATGTTCTTGCCGATGTCGTGCACGTCGCCCTTCACCGTCGCGACGACGATCCGGCCCTTCGACGCGACGGAAAGGCCGGCCGCCTGGTGCTGGCGCTTTTCCTCCTCGATGTACGGGACCAGGTGCGCGACCGCGAGCTTCATCACCCGCGCCGACTTGACCACCTGCGGCAGGAACATCTTGCCCTGGCCGAACAGGTCGCCGACGATGTTCATGCCGTCCATCAGCGGACCTTCGATCACGCCCAGGGGCCGCCCGCCGGCGGCGCGGATCTGCTGCCACGCCTCTTCGGTGTCGGCGACGATGAAGTCGGTGATGCCGTGCACCAGCGCGTGCGAGAGCCGCTGCCCGACGCTGGCCGGCTGCTCGGCCGTGCCGCGCCAGTCGAGCCGGTGCGACTCGTCGCGCGCCGCGCCCTTGGCCTGCTCGGCGACCTCGACCAGGCGCTCGCCGGCGTCGGGACGGCGGTTCAGCACCACGTCCTCGACGCGCTCGCGCAAGCCCGCTTCCAGGTCGTCGTACACGCCCATCATCGCCGGGTTGACTATTCCTAAGTCCATGCCGGCGCGGATCGCGTGGTACAGGAACACGGTGTTGATCGCCTCGCGCACCGGGTCGTTGCCGCGGAAGCTGAACGACACGTTGCTGACGCCGCCCGACACCTTCGCGCCGGGCAGGTGCGTCTTGATCCAGCGCGTGGCCTCGATGAAGTCGACCGCGTAGTTGGCGTGCTCCTCGATGCCGGTCGCGATCGCGAAGATGTTCGGGTCGAAGATGATGTCTTCCGGCGGGAAGTCGACCTCTTCGGTCAGCACGCGGTACGCGCGCGTGCAGATCGCGATCTTGCGCTCGTAGGTGTCGGCCTGGCCCTGCTCGTCGAACGCCATCACCACCGCGGCCGCGCCGTAGCGCTTGACCAATGCCGCCTGGCGCTTGAATTCGCCGACGCCCTCCTTCATCGAAATCGAGTTGACGATGCCCTTGCCCTGGATGCAGCGCAGGCCGGCCTCGATCACCTCCCACTTCGAGCTGTCGATCATGATCGGCACGCGCGCGATGTCGGGCTCGCCGGCGATCAGCTGCAGGAAGCGCACCATCGCGGCGCGGCTGTCGAGCATCGCCTCGTCCATGTTGATGTCGATCACCTGGGCGCCGTTCTGCACCTGCTGGCGCGCCACGGCCAGCGCCTGCTCGAACTCGCCCTTCAGGATCATCCGCGCGAACGCCTTCGAACCGGTGACGTTGGTGCGCTCGCCGACGTTGACGAAGGTCGCGCGCGGCGCGCCGCCCGGAGCGCCCGCGGCATCGGCCACATCGGACGCGTCGTCCGCGCCTATCGTCACGGGCTCGAGGCCCGAGAGCTTCATCGGCGGGATCGTCGAAATCGTGGAATCGGGGGTATCTGCCATGCTCACCTCGGGTGTTGCGGGCCGCGTGCTGCGGCCCTTCCGGTGAGCGTCGTTGATCGCGACTCAAGCCTGGCGCCGGGAATACGACCGGTCTGCTGCAACGCTCCTTGAGTTAACATGAATTGTATTTCCAAGCGCGGCTGCCAGGCTCATGGCGCTCGCGAATCCCGCAATCCCACTCTGGGGCCCGCATCGCGATGTTCGGCAAGCTGTTCGGCAGGAACGACAGGCAACCCGGGGCGCCGGACGGCGCCGGGCCGGCCGCGGCACCATCGATGACGCAGGCCGAGCGGCTGCGCTCGGTCGCCGGCTCGTCCAGCGCCGAGCGGGCCGCCGAGATGCTGATCGGCCCGGCCGCGCTGATGCAGCTCAGCCTGGACGAGGCGCGCATCATCGTCAGCCACATGCAGCCGCACCGGATCGCGCGCGGCACCACGGTGATCCGCGAAGGCGACGTCGACAAGACCGACTTCATGCTGCTGATCCTCGACGGCGAGGTCACGATCGAGACCATCGTCGTCAGCCGCTCCGAGCCGATCACGCTGACCGTGCTCGGGCCGGGCCGCCTGATCGGCGAGATGGGCCTGCTCGACGGCGAGGCGCGATCCGCCTCGTGCACCGCGTCGACCGACGTGCGCGGCGCGATCCTGACGCGCGAGGCGCTCGGCCGCCTGCTCGACGACGACCCGCGCACTGCCGCGAAGCTGATGATGGCGATCGCGCAGCGGACCGCGGTGCGGCTGCGCGAGTGCACCGACAAGCTGAAGATGTACACCCAGCTGACGCAGGCGATGCAGCAGGAGATCAATCGGCCGACGGTGTTGTGAGGCGCTCAGGGTGTTGCACTCCAAAATTGAAGCTCGAGACCGCCGTTCGCGCCTCAGAAGCACGGCTCAGTTGCGCACCGGGTCGATCGACAGCTTCAACCTAAGCGCACGCACGACCTTGAACAACGTATCGCTGCTGGGCGCGCGCTCGCCGGACACGCTCTTGTAAAGGCTCTCGCGCGAGAGGCCGGTGTCGTTCGCTAGCTGCGCCATGCCGCGGGCGCGGGCAATAGCGCCGAGCGCACCGGCAAGCTCGGCAGGGTCGTTGTCCTCGATCACCTGGGCAGGTATTCGGCTACGTCCTCGTCGCTTTCGAGGTAGTTGACGATGTCAAACGGGCGGGTCTTGACCTTGCTCATTCCGTAACTCCAGAGCCAGTGCCTTGGCTCGTTCGATGTCGCGCTCCTGGCGCTGCTTGCGCGCCGAGCCCTTGACGCGGATCAATACGCGGGCCCCGGTCCGCCCCGATGATGGCGCCCTTTGCGCGCCGCAAACGGGCAGCCCGTGACGACTCCAATCGCCGTCGATCAGCAACGCCCGCTCGATCTTCTTGCGGAGGGCGCAGCGTGCGCGGCCGCCGGCTGGGACGACCCTGACGAGCTGGCCCGCTTCACGCGCTGGCACGACGCGGCCGCAGGTCGCCGGGGCGAGTCGACCCTCGTGATCGAAGGCATGTACTGCGCGGCCTGCTCGGTCGGGATCGAGCAGACGCTGCAGGCGCTGCCGGGCGTCGAGTCGGCGGACGTGAATCCGGCGACGCGGCGCGCGCGCGTGGTCTGGGATCCGGAGCGGGTGCGCGCGTCGAGCATGGTCGCCGCGATCGAGGCCGCCGGCTACCGCGCGTATCCGGCGCTTTCGCTGCAGGCCGAAGCAGGCCGCCGGCGCGAGCAGCGCACGATGCTGTGGCGGCTGTTCGTCGCGGGCTTCTGCGCGATGCAGGTGATGATGTACGCGGCGCCGCTGTACTGGGCCGGCCCCGGCGACATGAGCCCGGACATCGCGCGGCTGCTGCTGTGGGCGAGCTGGCTGCTGTGCATCCCGGTGCTGGTGTTCTCGTCCGGCCCGTTCCTGCGCGGCGCGTGGCAGCAGATCCGGCACCGGCGCATCGGCATGGATGTGCCGGTCGCTTTAGGCATCGTCGTCACCTTCGTCGCGAGCACCGGGGCGGCGTTCGACCCGGGCGGGCCGTTCGGGCACGAGGTCTACTTCGACTCGCTGGCGATGTTCGTGTTCTTCCTGCTGTGCGGGCGCTGGCTCGAGATGCGCTCGCGCAGTGCTACCGTCGGCGCGCTCGAATCGCTAATGCTGCGCCTGCCGGAGATGGTGCGCCGGCTCGGTCCGGGCGACGCGGTGGAGATGGTGCCGGTGCGCCGCATCCGGCCGGGCGACCGGGTGCAGGTGCTGCCGGGCGAGGCGTTCCCGGCCGACGGCCGGCTGTGCGACGGGTCCACGCAGGTCGACGAGGCGCTGCTGAGCGGCGAGTCCACGCCGGTGCTGCGCGGCCCGGGCCAGGCGGTGCTGGCGGGCAGCTTCAACCTCGGCGCGCCGGTGAGCCTCGAGGTCGAGCGCGCCGGCGGCGACACCCGCTATGCGCAGATCGTCGCGCTGATGGAGCACGCATCGACCGAGCGCCCGCAACTGGTGCGTCAGGCCGACCGCATCGCCGCGCCGTTCCTGTGGGCCGTGCTGCTGGCGGCGCTGCTGGCGGCGGCCGTGTGGTCGTTCATCGATCCGGGGCACGCGGTCTGGGTCGCGGTGTCGGTGCTGATCGTCACCTGTCCGTGCGCGCTGTCGCTCGCGACGCCTTCGGCGCTGCTGGCCGCGGCCGGCCAGCTGGCGCGCGGCGGCGTGCTGGTGCAGCGGCTCGTCGCGCTGGAAGCGCTGGCGCGCGCCGACCTGTTCGTCTTCGACAAGACCGGCACGCTGACGGAGGACCGTCTCGGGCTCGCCGGCGTCAGCCCGGCGCCGGGCTGGACGCGTGCGGCCGCGCTGCGGCATGCTGCGGCGCTCGCGGCGGGCTCGCTGCATCCGGTTTCGCGCGCGTTGTGCGAGGCGGCGCGCAGCGAGCAGGCCGGGCCGGAATTGCTCACTGGGCTACGCGAGATCGCCGGGCGCGGGGTCGAGGGACGCGATGCCGCCGGGCGCTGCTGGCGTCTCGGGTCCGCCGGCTTCGCGGGAACAGAGGCGGCGCCCACTGGTGGGCAGGGTGTCGCGGCCTGGCTGTCGGTGGACGGCGCGCTTGTCGCCTCTTTCGCCTTCGACGAGCGCCTGCGCGCCGACGCACGCGACGCGATTGCCGCGTTGCAGGCCGACGGCGCGCGCGTGATGCTGCTGTCCGGCGACCGGGGCGAATCGGCCGGACGCGTGGCGCGCAGCTTGGGGCTGAGCGAGGTCCACGCCGGCGCGTCGCCCGAGGACAAGCTGCGCCTGCTGAGCGAGGCGCAGGCCGGCGGCGCGAAGGTCGCGATGGTCGGCGATGGCGTGAACGACGGCCCGGTGCTGGCGCGCGCCGACGTGTCGATCGCGATGGGGCAGGGCGCGCCGCTGGCGCGCGCGCAGGCCGACCTGACGCTGCTCGGCGGCCGGCTCGCCGACCTGGTGCGTGCGCGGCGGCTGGCGCGGCGCATGCTGCGCATCGTGCGCCAGAACCTGGCCTGGGCCGCCCTTTACAACGCGGCCTGCGTGCCGCTCGCGCTGCTCGGCTGGCTGCCGCCCTGGCTGGCCGGACTGGGCATGGCGAGCAGTTCGCTGCTGGTGGTGCTGAACGCGCAGCGCCTGCGCCGGCCCGAAGCGGCGGCGCCGGCAGCGGCGCGCACGCCGCCGGGCGCGCTGGCGCCGGTAGTGCCGGTGACGCGGGGCTGAAGCGTGGACGTGCTGTTCCTGCTCGTGCCGATATCGGTGCTGCTCGTGCTGCTGCTCATCGTGCTGTTCGCCTGGGCATTGCACGGTGGCCAGTTCGACAACCTGGAGCGCGAGGGCGAACGCATCCTGTGGGACGAGCCGGAAATGCTGCGACGCACGAGGCTTGATGCAAATCAAGTGACCGGGAAGTCCGAACCGGAACAATCTTGACATCGCAACGAGGGAATTCGCAAATGAGCAATGCCCCGGCCGCAGTCGCGGCCCATTACAACGACAAGGTGGTGCGCCAGTTCGCGATCATGACGGTGGTCTGGGGCATCGTCGGCATGCTGGTCGGCGTGTTCATTGCCGCCGAGCTGACCTGGCCCGAGCTGGGCATGGGCATCCCGTGGCTCAGCTACGGGCGCCTCCGCCCGCTGCACACCAACGCGGTGATCTTCGCGTTCGGCGGCTGCGCGCTGTTCGCCACCAGCTACTACGTGGTGCAGCGCACCGGCCAGGTGCGGCTGTTCGCGCCGAAGCTCGCAGCGTTCACGTTCTGGGGCTGGCAGGCGGTGATCGTCGCCGCCGCGATCTCGCTGCCGCTGGGCTACACCCGCGCCAAGGAATACGCCGAGCTCGAATGGCCGATCGGCGTGCTGATCACGCTGGTGTGGGTGTCGTACGCGATCGTATTCTTCGGCACCGTCGGCACGCGCCGCGTGCGCCACATCTACGTCGCCAACTGGTTCTACGGCGGCTTCATCCTCGCGGTGGCGCTGCTGCACCTGGTCAACGGCGCGGTGATCCCGGTCAGCTTCATGAAGAGCTACTCGGTCTACGCCGGCGTGCAGGACGCGATGGTGCAATGGTGGTACGGCCACAACGCGGTGGGCTTCTTCCTCACGGCCGGTTTCCTCGGGATGATGTACTACTTCATCCCGAAGCAGGCCGAGCGACCGGTGTACAGCTACCGGCTGTCGATCGTGCACTTCTGGGCGCTGATCTTCACCTACATGTGGGCGGGGCCGCACCACCTGCACTACACCGCGCTACCCGACTGGGCGCAGAGCCTGGGCATGGTGTTCTCGCTGATCCTGCTCGCGCCGAGCTGGGGCGGAATGATCAACGGCATCATGACGCTGTCGGGCGCCTGGTACAAACTGCGCGACGACCCGATCCTGAAGTTCCTGATCGTCGCGCTGTCGTTCTACGGCATGTCGACCTTCGAGGGGCCGATGATGTCGATCAAGACGGTGAACGCGCTGTCGCACTACACCGACTGGACGATCGGCCACGTGCACTCGGGCGCGCTCGGCTGGGTCGGGTTGATCTCGATCGGCTCGCTCTACCACCTGATCCCGCGGCTGTTCGGCCAGACGCGCATGTACAGCGTGAAGGCGATCGAGCTGCATTTCTGGATCTCAACCGTCGGCATCGTGCTCTACATCGCGGCGATGTGGATCGCCGGCGTGATGCAGGGCCTGATGTGGCGCGCGCTCAACCCGGACGGCACGCTGGTCTACACCTTCGTCGAGAGCGTGAAGGCGACCTTCCCGTTCTACGTGATCCGACTGATCGGCGGCCTGCTGTACCTGAGCGGCATGCTCGTGATGGCTTGGAACACCGTGATGACGGTGCGCGCGGGCCGGCCGCAGCCGGTGCGGATCCCGAGCATGGCGGCAACGGCCTGAGACAACGAGGCACGAACGAGAGGAACGTCATGGCCGAACACAGTCAGTCGAGCGGGGGCTTCTCGCACGAGCACATCGAAACCAACAACCTGCTGATGATCGTGCTGATCGTCCTGGTGGTCGCGATCGGCGGCCTGGTCGAGATCGTCCCGCTGTTTTTCCAGAAGTCGACCACCGAACCGGTGACCGGGCTCAAACCCTACACGGCGCTGCAGCTGGCGGGCCGCGACATCTATCTGCGCGAGGGTTGCTACAACTGCCACTCGCAGATGATCCGGCCGTTCCGCGCCGAGACGCTGCGCTACGGGCATTACTCGGTGGCCGGCGAGTTCGTCTACGACCATCCATTCCAGTGGGGATCGAAGCGCACCGGCCCCGATCTGGCGCGCGTCGGCGGCCGTTACAGCGACGAGTGGCACCGCGTGCACCTGAACAACCCGCGCGACGTGGTACCCGAGTCGAACATGCCGGCCTACCCCTGGCTGGCGCGCGCGACGCTCGATCCGGCTGACATGGCGCCGAAGATGCGCGCGCTGCGCCGTGTCGGCGTGCCGTACACCGACACCGAGATCGCCGAGGCCGGCCAGGCGGTCGAGGGCAAGACCGAGGTGGAGGCGCTGATCGCGTACCTGCAGGTGCTCGGCACCCACGTGAAATGAGCGAGGCAGCAAAATGAACCTTGACGTCAACGACGTGCGCATCGCCGTGACGGTGCTCTCGATGCTGTTCTTCATCGGCATCTGCTTCTGGGCCTATTCGCGCCGCAACCGCGCGCGCTTCGACGAAGCGGCCGAGCTGCCGTTCCAGTCCGACTAACCCACAAGAAAATCCGGGGCTCCCATGAGCGACTTCTTCAATGACGGCTGGTCGATCTACATCGCGGTCGTCTCCGCACTGAGCATCGCAGCCTGCCTGGCGCTGCTCATCATCGCCAGCAAGCGCAAGGTGATGTCCAACGACAACAGCACCGGCCATGTCTGGGACGAGGACCTGCGCGAACTCAACAACCCGCTGCCGCGCTGGTGGATGGGCCTGTTCGTGCTGACCATCCTGTTCGGCGCCGGCTACCTGCTGCTGTACCCGGGCCTGGGCAGCTACAAGGGGCAGCTCAAATGGACCGAGACCGGCGAGTACCAGGCCGAGGTCGAGCGCGCGCAGGCGCAGCTCGCGCCGCTGTACGCGAAGTTCGAGGGCGAAGGTTTCGAGCAGCTCGCGCACGACTCGAAGGCAATGGGCATCGGCGAGCGGCTGTTCCTGAACAACTGCGCGCAGTGCCACGGCTCCGACGCGCGGGGCAGCAAGGGTTTCCCGAACCTGACCGACAACGACTGGCTCTACGGCGGCGCGCCCGAGCAGATCGTCGAATCGATCACGAACGGCCGCAACGGCGTGATGCCCCCGATGGCGGCGGCGATCGGCGGCGGCGAGAACGTGCGCAACGTCGCGAACTACGTGCTGAGCCTGTCGGGCAGCCCGCACGATGCCGCTGCCGCGCAGCTCGGCAAGCCGAAGTTCGCGATCTGCGCGGCCTGCCACGGCGCCGACGGCAAGGGCAACCAGACGATCGGCGCGCCCAACCTCACCGACAACATCTGGCTGCACGGTTCGGGCGAGAAGGCGGTGATGGACATGATCAACAACGGCAAGGACAACCACATGCCGGTGCATCGCGACAAGTTCAGCGCCGCGCAGATCCGCGTGATCGCCGCGTATGTCTGGAGCCTGTCGCACCAGGACGGGCCCGCCGCCGCAGCGGCGGGCACCCCGGCCAAGTTGGCCGACTGAGAGACCGACTGAGAGCTTGTGAATTTTTCGAAACACCGGTCAGCTGATCCATGGGTTGGTGCG
>JAFECV010000270.1 GCA_018241985.1 Pseudomonadota bacterium
AGCCGATCGAGCCGAGCGAGATCGGCGCGACCCACGGCAGCAGGATCAGCAGCCGCACGATCCATTTGCCGGGAAAGTCCTTGAACAGCGCCATGGCCAGGATCGTGCCGAGCACCACGACCAGGGCCTGCGACACGATGGTGAAGACCAGCGCGTTCTGCAGCGAAGTCCAGAACGTCGGGTCGTGCAGGATGCGCTCGTAATTGAGCAGCCCGACGAAGTCGAGCGAGGTGCTGCCGACCGTCGCGTCGCTGACGCTGTAGAAGATCGCGAGGAAGAACGGGAACCCGACCAGCGCGACGATGTAGATCACCGCCGGCGCGAGCAGCATGCGGCCCAGCCGCTGCTCGTCGTCGAGCGCGCGCGCGCGGTGGCGGTGGTGGCGTGTCGCGGCGGCCGACGTCCCGATTGCGCTCATGGCGCAGCACTCCCGCCGCGCTTGGCGCCCGTGATCCGGTCGAAGTACTTGAGGTCGCGCCGGTGCACCGCGAATTCATAGCGGCGCCCGGTGTCGATCGGCAGCGGAATCGTCGACGGCAACCGCGAGATGACCCGGGTCGCAGGATGGGGCGGCGCCAGCGTGCCGTAGATCAACCGATTCGCGCCGAGATGCTCGACGCGCGTGACCGTGAGCGGGAACGGATCGGTGGCGTCGCCATCGGCGAACGTCTCGCGCGGCAGCAGGTGCTCGGGGCGGAACCCCAGGGTCACAGGGTCGGTCTCGAGCAGGTTCATCGGCGGGCTGCCGATGAACGTCGCGACGAACGTGTCCGCGGGGTCGTGATAGACCTCGAGCGGCGTTCCGAGCTGGTGGATCCTGCCGTGGTCGAGCACCGCGATGCGGTCGCCCAGGCCCATCGCTTCGACCTGATCGTGCGTCACGTACACCGTGGTCGTGCCCAGGCGCCGCTGGAACTGCTGCAGCTCGTCACGGGCCGAGGTGCGCAGCTTGGCGTCGAGGTTCGACAGCGGCTCGTCGAGCAGGAACACCACCGGGTCGCGCACCACCGCGCGCGCCAGCGCGACGCGCTGCCGTTCACCGCCCGAGAGCTGGCGCGGCTTGCGCGCGAGCAGCCGCTCGATGCCGAACATCGCCGCCGCCTGCTCGACCTTGGCCGCGATCTCGCGGCGCGGCGTGCCGCCGGCCTGCAGTGGAAACGCGATGTTCTTGTAGACCGAGAGGTGCGGATAGAGCGCGTAGCTCTGGAACACCATCGCGATGTTGCGCGCGCGCGGCGGCAGGTGCGTCACCACCTCGCCGGCGATCAGCAGTTCGCCCGAGGTCGGCGTCTCCAGCCCCGCGAGCATGCGCAGCAGCGTGGTCTTGCCGCAGCCCGACGGGCCGATCAGCACCAGGAACTCGCCTTCCCTGACCAGCAGGTCGATCCCGTCGACCGCCCTGACGGCGTCGAAGCGCTTCGTCAGCGCGCGGGCTTCGAGTGTGGCCGCCTGGGCTCTTTTGCCGGATGCAGGGGGCGCCGAGGGCCGGCGCACCGCGGACGTTCCCGGTGCACCGGCCGACACATCGGTGTTCACGACGGGCGCGCGTCAGACCAGGCCCCTGGCGTGCCACTTCGAGAAGATCGCCTTGCACTTGGCGTCGGCTTGGCGGACGGCCGCGTCGATCGGCAGGCTGCCGGTGGCCGCCTTGGCGAACATGGTGTTCAGCACCCAGGTGTTGAAGATCTCGTCGATCGCCGCGTTCGCGTAGCCAGGGTAGCCGACGTTGGTCGCCCAGCTGAGCGCATCGGCCAGCACGGTGTACTTGGCCGAAGGCTTGTGCGGGTCATCGGCCAGCAGCTTCTTGAGGTCCGGCACGGTGCTGGTGAAGCAGGGGAAGTTGTAGTACTCGCTTCCCTTGAACCCCTGCTCGAAATTGTCGATGTAGTCGACCAGGAACTTCTTGGCGCCGTCGATGTTCTCGGCGAACTTCCAGATCACGTAGCAGTCCATCACGTGCTCCAGCCCGATCGCGCGCACCGCTCCCTTGAGCGCCGGCGTGAGGCCCAGCTGGTCGGCGATCGCCAGGTGCTCGTCCTCCGCCGCGCGGGTGGTCGAGATCGCGTTCAGCACCACCGACACCTTGCCCGCGAGCAGCGCGCGGTTGTTCGACGAAGGGTCCCACGCCAGCACTTCCGGCGTCATCGTGTCGCCATAGAGCGCCTTCACGAACTTGAGCGCCTCCCGCGTCTGCCTGGAGTCGAGGACCACCTTGCCCTGCTCGTCCTGCACCGAGCCGCCGAACGCGAACAGGATGGTGCGCATCGCCATCGCGGTGTCGAGCTCTTCCGACAGGCCGATGCCGACCGGGATGCCGCTCTTCTGCTTGATCTTCTTGCCGACCGTGAGCACCTCGTCCCATGAAGTCGGGCCCTTCGGCACGCCCTGTTCGCTCCACAGGTCGATGCGGTAATTCACCGGGTCGGGCACGAAGCTGTCGGAAAAGCCGAAGTACTTCCGTGTCTTCGGGTTGTAGGTGCTCCGCACCGCCAGGTCGATCGGCTTGCCGTGCTTCTTCGTGCACTCGTCGTAGATCTCCTTGTGGTCGATGACCTGGGTCTCGTAGGTCGGCGCCGGCCACAGGAACATGAACAGGTCGTGGCCCTTCTGCGCCGACACCTCGGCCGCCGCGCGCGAGTTGAGCGCCGCGATCCCGACATGGTCGACGATGACCTCGGTGCCGTTCTTCTCGCCCCATTCCTTCGTGTAGGTGTTGTCGAACCATTTGTCGTAGGCCGGCACGAAGTGGCTCCATTGAAGGATCTTCAACGTCCGGCCCGCGGCGCGCGCCGATCGCGAGAAAACGAACGGGCCGGCGCCGGCGGCAAGCCCGACCGCGCCCGCGGTCGTGATGAACTTGCGGCGCCTCACGCCGGCGCCATTCCGTGGTGATGCCGGCGCTGCTTGCGCGGTGGTAGCTGAGGGGGATGCGTTCTCTTGTTGCACGGTCATGGCAGCGACTCCTTATCTCGTTGAATTGCAGAGTCCGGCCGGCCCGGGTCGGTCGTCTCCGGGCCATGGTGTGCACCCATGCCCCGGGCCGGGGCCCAACGGGTACCCCGGCCAAGTCAGTCTAGTGATCGAACGGGCCGCGCACCTTCCCATCCATGGAAACATGCGATGGGGCAGGGGGCATGGGCGCCGGCGCCTCGCGCGGGTCTCGGGCGGCGTCCGGCGCGTGCCGCATGGCCGGCACCGCCGTCCGTGTAAGCTGCCGCCCCATGCCCCTGTCCTGGAACGAAATCAAGTCGCGCGCGATGGCGTTCTCGCGCCGCTGGCAAGACGCCGCCGCCGAGCGGCAGCAGTCGATCCCGTTCTGGATCGACTTCTTCGAGGTGTTCGGCATTGGCAACCGGCGCGTGATGAGCTTCGAGCACGCGGTGCGGAAGCACGGCGGCGGCCAGGGCTACATCGACCTGTTCTGGCCGGGGCAGATGCTGGTCGAGCAGAAGTCGCGCGGCAAGCCGCTCGAACCTGCGTTCGATCAGGCGATGGGCTACTTTCCCGGCCTGCCCGAGCGCGACCTGCCGCACACGCTGGTCGTCTGCGACTTCGCGCGCTTTCGCGTGATCGATCTCGACGCGCGCCGCGAAATCAGCTTTCCGCTGGCCGACCTGCACAAGCACGTGCGCTGGTTCGGTTTCATCGCCGGCTACCAGGCGCAGGAAGTGAGGCCCCAGGACCCGGTCAACGTCAAGGCGGCGCAGCAGATGGGCCGGCTGCACGATGCGCTCAAGAGCAGCGGCTACCAGGGCCACGCGCTCGAAGTGCTGCTGGTGCGCCTGTTGTTCTGCCTGTTCGCCGACGACACCGCGATCTTTCCCGCGCAGGGCCTGCGCGCGCTGATCGAGGAGCGCACCGCCCCCGACGGCAGCGACCTCGGTCCGTGGCTCGCGCGCCTGTTCCAGGTGCTGAACACGCCCGAGGGCGAGCGCAACCGAAAGCTCGACGAGCAGCTTGCCGCCTTTCCCTACGTCAACGGCCGGCTGTTCGCCGAGACCCTGCCGA
>JAFECV010000271.1 GCA_018241985.1 Pseudomonadota bacterium
GAGATCTTCGCCGACATCGACTCGCCGATCGCATTGGCTTTCGTGCAGCGCTACCCCACGCCCGAATCGGCGCTGCGCCTCGGCTCCAAACGCATGGCAACGTTTTGCGCGCAGCATGGCTACAGCGGCCGGCGCAGCATCGACGAGCTGCTCGGGCGACTGCAGCATGCCGCTTCGATCAGCCCAGGGCCGCTGGAGATCGACGCCAAAGGCAAACTCGTCACTGGCTTGGCGCAAACCCTCGCACGCGTCGTCGAGCAAATCAGGCTGCTGACCAGCCGCATCGAGCACGCCGTACAGGCCAGCGATGACGGGCAGATCATCATGAGCTTCCCGCGTGCCGGACGTGTCTGTGCGGCGCAAATCCTCGCCGAGTTGGGCACTGTTCGCGAACGCTTCGACAGCGTCGAGCGCCTCGCCGCCGAGGCCGGCGTCACCCCCGTCACCTACGCCTCCGGCAAGAGTCGCACTGTCGCGTTTCGCTGGGCCTGCAATCATCGGCTGCGCCGTGCGATCACCTGCCTGGCCGACAATTCGCGTCACGCCAGTGCCTGGGCGGCGCACGTCTACGAGACGGCCAAGGCGCGCGGCTGCGATCACCCTCACGCCATCCGCATCCTCGCGCGCGCTTGGCTGCGCGTCATCTGGCGCGCTTGGCAGGACCGCGTTCCCTACGATCCCCATCGCCACGCCGGCGCCATTCCGCACCTGGCCTCCACAGAAGGTTGACACAGGGTGTCTCATGCCCCCGCCTGGGCGCTGCCCTGGGCCACCATCGCGGCGGCGGCGCGCGCGGCCGCACCCGCGTCGCCGAGGTAGAAATGGCGCAGCGGCTTGAGCTCGTCGTCGAACTCGTAGACGAGCGGAATGCAGTTCGGAATGTTCAGGCCGACGATCTCGGCCTCGGACACGTTGTCGAGGTACTTCACCAGCGCGCGGATCGAGTTGCCGTGCGCCGCCACCAGGATGCGCCGCCCGGCCTTGATCGCCGGCGCGATCGATTCGATCCACAGCGGCACGACCCGCGCGACCGTGTCGCGCAGGCATTCGGTCAGCGGCACCTCGCCGGGCTTGAGCTTGGCGTAGCGCCGGTCCCGACGCTCGCAGCGCGGATCGGACGGCTCGAGCGCCGGCGGCGGCACGTCGTAGCTGCGCCGCCACGCCATCACCCGCTCCTCGCCGTAGATGCGCGCCATCTCGGACTTGGACAGGCCCTGCAGCGCGCCGTAGTGGCGCTCGTTGAGCCGCCAGCTGTGCACGACCGGAAGCCAGGTGCGGTCCATCTCGTCGAGGCAGTGCCAGAGCGTGCGTGTCGCGCGCTTGAGCACGCTGGTGTAGGCGATGTCGAAGTCGTAGCCCTCGGCGCGCAGCAGTTTCCCGCTCTGCTTGGCCTGCTCGATGCCGGTCGCGGTCAGGTCGACGTCGGTCCAGCCGGTGAACCGGTTCTCGAGGTTCCAGGTCGACTCGCCGTGACGCAGCAGTACCAGTTGATGCATAGGGGGTCCGCCCGGTCCGATCGCCCATCCGGGCCGTCAATTCCGACGCGAATTCAGGTGCAAAGCCCCGCATTTTAGAATGAGCGGCTTTACCCCAAATAGCCGACAAGGAACCGCGTGAAATTCATCATCGACAACTGGCTGCTGCTGGCCGTGGTGCTGGTGTCCGGCGGCATGCTGCTGTGGCCGCTGCTGACCCGGCGCGGCGGCAGCGGACTCGACCCGGCCGCCGCGGTGCAACTGATCAACCGCGAGCGCGCGGTGGTGGTCGACGTCAGCGAGCCGGCCGAATTCGCCGCCGGCCATATCGGCGGCGCGAAGAACCTGCCGCTGGGCCAGTTCGAGGCCAAGCTGGAGAGCGCCGTGAAGAACAAGACCGTGCCGCTGATCCTGGTCTGCGCCACCGGCGTGCGCGCCGGCCGCGCACTCGCCGCCGCCCGCAAGCTTGGTTTCGAGCACGCGCAGACGCTGGGCGGCGGGCTGAAGGCCTGGAAGGACGCGAACCTGCCGCTGGAAACCTCCCGATGAGAACCCGCACCATGCAATCCGTGAAGATGTACACCACCGCCACCTGCCCCTACTGCATCCGCGCGAAGCAGGTTCTGCGCGAGCGGGGCGTGACGCAGATCGAGGAAATCCGCGTCGACGACGACCCGGCGCAGCGGGTCGTGATGATGCAGCGCACCGGCCGGCGCACCGTGCCGCAGATCTTCATCGGCGAGACCCATGTCGGCGGCTGCGACGACCTGCTCGCGCTGGACGGCCGCGGCGGCTTGCTGCCGCTGCTGCATGACACCGACAATGCGCTGAGATAATTGTCGCGGCTGCGCCGCACCGGTCCACCGCATCCGTCCGAACCGACCGCCCCTTCCACTTGAGAGAGATTCCATGGCCGACGAAGCCCCCGTGTTCCAGATCCAGCGCGTCTACCTGAAGGAGGCTTCGCTGGAGCAGCCCAACTCGCCGGCGATCCTGCTCGAGCAGCAGCAGCCGACGGTCGACATCCAGCTCGGCGTCAACGCCGGCCAGGTGGCCGACGGCCTGTTCGAAGTCACCGTCACCGCCACCGTGCAGACCAAGATCGGCGAGCGCACCGTGTTCCTGGTCGAAGCCAAGCAGGGCGGCATCTTCGAGCTGCGCAACCTGGCGGCCGAGCAGGCCGGCCCGATCCTCGGCATCGCCTGTCCGCAGATCGTCTACCCGTACCTGCGCGGCAATGTCGCCGACCTGATCCAGCGCGCCGGGTTTCCGCCGGTGCACCTGGCGGAAATCAACTTCCAGGCGATGTACGAGCAGCAGCAACAGCAGGGCGACGGCGCGGCGCAGCCGCCGGCCGTTACGACCCAGTAACGCCGCCGGATAACGCGGCGCGGCGCATTTTCAGCGTCAAATCGGCCTGAATCCAAGGCGTCATCTTCGCGGTATGCTATGAAAATCATAGTGATCGGCGCGGGTGCCTGGGGCACGGCGCTGGCAGCAGCGGCGGCCGGCGCGGCGCGGCACCGCGTCCTGCTCTGGGCGCGCGACGCCAAACAGACCGCACTGATGCAATCGCAGCGCGTGAACACGCGCTATCTGCCGGGCGTCGTGCTGCCGGACGCGCTCGTACTGCGGAGCGGCCCGCTGGCCGCCGCGCTGGCCGGGCAGGAGCTGATCGTCATCGCGACGCCGATGTCGGGCCTGCGCGAGCTGCTCGTGCAATTGCACGATGTCGCGCAGCCGCTCGCCTGGCTCTGCAAGGGGTTCGAGACCGGCGGAGCGGAGCCGACCGGCCTGATGGCGCACGAGATCCAGCAGCAGGTCGCGCCGCGCCTGCACGCCGGCGTGCTCAGCGGGCCGAGCTTTGCCGCCGAGGTCGCGCGCGGCCAGCCGACCGCGCTCGTCGCGGCGAGCAGCCACGAGGGCGTGCGCGCCGCGCTGGTCGACGCGTTCCACGGCCCGCGGCTTCGCGTCTACACGAACGACGACGTGACCGGCGTCGAGGTCGGCGGCGCGGTGAAGAACGTGCTGGCGATCGCCACCGGCCTGTGCGACGGCCTGGGCCTGGGGCTGAACGCGCGCGCGGCGCTGATCACGCGCGGCCTGGCCGAGATGACGCGGCTCGGGCTTGGCTTGGGCGCGCGCGCGGAAACCTTCATGGGGCTGTCCGGCCTCGGCGACCTGGTGCTGACCGCGACCGGCGACCTGAGCCGCAACCGCCAGGTCGGGCTCGCGCTGGCGCGCGGCCAGACGCTGGCGCAGGCGGTCGCGGCGCTCGGCCATGTCGCCGAAGGCGTGCTCTGCGCGCGTGCGGTGGTGCGGCGCGCGGCGCGGCTCGGCGTCGAGATGCCGATCGCCGAAGCGGTGGTCGCGCTGCTCGATGGCGTGCTCACGCCGGATGCGGCAGTTGCAGCGCTGATGGGGCGCGAGCCGACCGGCGAGCGGGCGTAGGCCCCGGCTCAGGCCGGCGCAGACAAGTAAACCGCGCCGTCAGGCCGGCGCGAACGCGAGCCGCACGTAGATCG
>JAFECV010000272.1 GCA_018241985.1 Pseudomonadota bacterium
TTCATGGCTGCACTCATCGGGTGTTCTCCATCGCGGCGGCTGGCCGTTCGCGGCCTTCGAGGGGTGGCGCCGGCTTAGGGCTCGCAAGCGCGGGTCGGGGGGCGTTCATGGCGCCTGTCGTCTCCAGTGAATTGTTATGAAAATCAGGTTCAAACCAAGCAATGACGCTGGTTGTTTGCTATTGTTTTTGTAGCTCTCCGGCGACCGCCTTGACCCGCTCGCGCAGCCACCTTGCGGCGCTGGACGCATGGCTGCGTTCGTGCCAGAGCTGGTAATACACCATGGCCGGGAACTGCACCGGGCACGGCAGGATCTTGACCGGCAGGCGTTGGGCGTAGCGTTCGCAGTACTGGCGGCCGGTGGTCAGCACCAGCAGGCTGGACGCGACCATCACCGGGAGCAGGCCGAAGAACGGGCAGCGCGCGACGATGTTGCGCTGCAGGCCCATGGAGTCGAGCAGCTCGTCGATCACGCCGCGCGCGCCCGGGTGCGTCGGCGTCGGCGCGACGTGTTCCGCCGCGAGCCAGCTGTCCACGTCCCAGTCGCGGCGCACCGCCGGGTGATCCTGGTTTACCAGGCAGACCACCTCGTCGGCGAACAGGCGACCCAGGTGCAGGTCGTCGGGCGCCTTCATCCAGTTGCCGATCACGACGTCGATGTCGCCCTGCGCCAGGCCCTGCCGGTAGTCGGAGGCCGCGCTCAGCGGGTAGATCTCGACATGGGCGAGCGGCGCCTCGCGCTTGATCTGCGCGACGATCTGCGGCAGGAACAGCGGGTCGAGGTAGTCGCTGGCGGCGATGCGGAACGTGTGCTGCGCGGTCCGGGGCTCGAAGCCGCGCGCGTCGCTGAACAGCACCTCGGACGCGCGCAGGATGCTCGCGCTCGGTTCGATCATGTGCAGGCCGGCGTCGGTCGGCACCATGCCGGTGCCGGAGCGCACCAGCAGCGGATCGCCGGCAAGCTCGCGCAGCCTCTTCAGCGCGGCGGAAACGGCCGGCTGGTGCATGCCCAGGCGCACCGCGGCTCGCGAGACACTGCGTTCGGTCAACACGGTATGAAGGACGCGGATCAGATGGAGGTCGATCTTGTCAAGAAGCGGTTGATTCTTCATCGCGCCGGCCGCATGCAACCCATACGCCAAGCGTTATACCGCAGCGCTTGTGGCGGGCATCGCAGGGATACCCTTAGCTTAAAGCGGTACGCAGCGCCGGCTCACTCTCACGGGCTCGGTGCCGCGCCAAACGCCGTCAGCGCCCGTTTGACACAGCGGCGATCGCGTCCAGGATCGCTTCGCTGGTGGCCGGTGCGCGCAGCGGCGGATCGACGCGGTGCCCGCCGACCGCCGACACCGCGTCCCGGATCGCGAAGAACACCGAGAACGGCAGCAGCAGCGGCGGCTCGCCGACCGCCTTGCTGCGGTGAATCGAGTCCTCGGCGTTCTCGCCCTCGAACAGCCGCACGTTGAACACCGGCGGGCAGTCGTTCGCGGTCGGGATCTTGTAGGTGCTCGGCGCGTGCGTGGTGAGCAGGCCGCTCTTCGGATGCCAGACCAGCTCCTCCATCGTGAGCCAGCCCATGCCCTGGATGAATGCGCCCTCGACCTGGCCGATGTCGACCGCGGGGTTCAGCGAGCGGCCGACGTCGTGCAGCACGTCGGCGCGCAGCAGCTTCCATTCGCCGGTCAGCGTATCGACCACGACCTCGCTCACGGCGGCACCGTAGGCGAAGTAGTAGAACGGCCGGCCCTGCATCTTGTCCTTGTCCCAGGAGAGCCCGGGCGTCGCGTAGAACCCGTCGGACCAGAGCTGCACGCTGTCGACATAGGCCTGCGCGACCACCGCCGAGAACGGCAGCGTCTTGCCGTTGACCGAAACCTTGTCGTTGGCGAACACGACGTCCTCCGGCCGGCCGCCGTGGCGGGCCGCCATGCAGGCCGCGAGCCGGTCCCGGATCTGGCGCGCGGCGTCCTGCGCCGCCTTGCCGTTCAGGTCGGCGCCGGTGGACGCGGCGGTGGCCGAGGTGTTCGCGACCTTCTCGGTGTCGGTCGCGGTCGCGCGGACCGTGTCGAAGCTCACGCCGAGCTCGTGCGCGACCACCTGCGCGACCTTGGTGTTCAGCCCCTGTCCCATCTCGGTGCCGCCATGGTTCACCAGGATCGAGCCGTCGCTGTACACATGCACCAGCGCGCCGGCCTGGTTGAAATGCGCGACGTTGAAGCTGATGCCGAACTTCACCGGCGCCAGCGCGAGGCCGCGCTTGAGCACCGGGCTTTGCGCGTTGAACGCCTCGATCGCCTTGCGGCGCGCGCGGTAGTCGCTGCTCGCCTCGAGCTGGCCCACCAGCTCGTGGATCACGTTGTCGGTGACCGGCTGCAGGTACGGCGTCACGTTGCGCTCGCCACGTCCGTAGAAGTTGACGCGGCGCACGTCGAGCGGGTCGCGCCCGAGCTCGCGCGCGATCGAGTCGATGATGTTCTCCATCGCGATCGCGCCCTGCGGGCCGCCGAAGCCGCGGAACGCGGTGTTGCTCTGCGTGTTCGTCTTGCCCGAGTAGCCGTGCATCGCGACGTCCGGCAGCCAGTACGCATTGTCGAAATGGCACAGCGCGCGGGTCATCACCGGCCCGGACAGGTCGGCCGAGTGGCCGGCGTGCGAGACCATCGTGATCTCGGCGCCGAGGATGCGGCCCTCGTCGTCGTAGCCGACCTCGTACTCGAACCAGAAGCCGTGGCGCCGGCCGGTGATCAGGAAGTCGTCGTCGCGGTCGAGCCGGAGCTTGACCGGGCGCTGCAGCTTCGCCGCCGCGACCGCCGCGACGCAGGCGAACAGCGCCGACTGCGACTCCTTGCCGCCGAAGCCGCCGCCCATGCGCCGGCACTCGACCTGGACCTGGTGCGCGCGCAGATGCAGCGCATGCGCGACCAGATGCTGCATCTCGCTCGGGTGCTGCGTCGAGCAGTACACATGCATGCCGCCGTCTTCCTTCGGGATCGCGTAGCTGATCTGTCCCTCCAGGTAGAACTGCTCCTGCCCGCCGAGGTCGAAGCTCGCCTTCAGGCGGCGCGGCGCGCCGGCGATCGCGGCCTGCGCACCGCCCTCGTGCGTCGCGCGCACCAGGTGCATCGGCGGCAGCACGTACTGCCCGCGCGCATGGGCCTGCTGCGGGGTCAGCACCGGCGGCTCCGCTTCGACGGTCAGCAGGTCGCGTGCGCGCGCAGCGGCGCGGCGCGCCGCGTCCCGGGTCTCGGCGAGCACCGCGAACACCGGCTGGCCCAGGTAGCGGATCTCGCCCCAGGAACTGCCGTCCTCATGGCGGACGATCTCGCACAGGATCGGATCGTCGTGCACGATCGAGCCGCAGTCGTTGACGCCGGGAATGTCGGCCGCGGTCAGCACCGCGACCACGCCGGGCAGCGCGCGCAGGCGCTCCACGTCGATCGCCTTCAGCCGGCCGTTCGCGACCGGCGCCAGGCCGAGCGCGGCATGCAGCGTGCCGGCGCGCTCGACGATGTCGTCGGTATAGGTCGCCTCGCCGGCCACGTGCAGGTGCGCCGACTCGTGCGGCCGGCTGATACCGACGCGCGCGCCCTGGCGCTGCGCGCTGGCCTCGGCCCGGTCGTCGAAGCGCGCGGCCGCGTTGTCCAGATAGTGGGCGAATGCCTGCGCCGGCTGCAGCAGGTCGGGGGCAATCGGCTTGTTCATCAGAGGTCTCCTTTGTCTACAGAAGGCGCGCCGGATGCCTCACGGCGTCGGCCCGAAAACTTCGGGGCGGTACCCGGACCACCCCTCGCCGCTCACACCGCGTGCGGCATCGCGCTCCACACGCTGGTCGCCTCGACCGGCAGCGCGTCGACCGGCCGCGTCTCGAGCCAGAACCGCTGGATCAGGTTCTGCGCGACGCGCAGCCGGTAGTCGGCGCTCGCGCGCATGTCGGTGAGCGGCGAGAAGTCGTCGGCGAGCGCGGCCTGGGCGCGCAGCACGGCGGTCTCGTCCC
>JAFECV010000273.1 GCA_018241985.1 Pseudomonadota bacterium
TGCACCGCGCCCATGAGGTTGAGGTTCATCACGCGCGCCCAGTCTTCATCGCTCTCCTCCAGGAATAGGTAGGGCGTGTGCAGCGAGCCACCGGCGTTGTTGACCAGAATGTCGATGCGCCCTGCTAGCGCCAGTGTCGCTGCCAGGCGTTGGCGCACCTCGGTGGCGTCGGAGGAATCGAGCACCAGCGTGCGCAGCGTCAAACCGTGCGTCCGCGCGGCTGCCAGCGCCTGCGCCAGCGCTTGTTCGTCGCGGTCGGCGATCCATACCTGCGCGCCTTCTGCGCCCAGGCGCGCCGCCGTGGCAAAGCCGATGCCGCGCGCCGCGCCAGTGATGAGCACCGTACGCCCGAGCAGTCGCCGGCAGCCACGCCCCGGATCGGTCTCACTCAGCGTGACGGGCGCTGCACCCGCGTAGAGGTTTTGCTCAGTCATCATCGTGCCTTCATTTGGCCTTGATCTTGATATTGGCGACCTCGATGGCTCTGCGCCAGCGCTTCGTCTGCACTGTCATGCGCGAACGAAAACCCTCGATCGTGGTGCCGCTCACGAGATCGCCGCCTACCTTGAGCAGTCGCTCCCGAAACGCCCGATCGGTCGGCATTTTGCTGACCTCGACGACACAGTAGGCAAGGCCGGCAACGGCGAGCGCGCGCACCGTGCCGGCTTTGATCCGTGGCAACGCGGCGGATGGGTTGTCGATCATCGTTTCGATTTGCCCATCGATCAAACCCTGCAGTGCGGGCAAGCTGCCGCGATGGGAGGTGTGCAGGATGCACGTGCCAGTCATAGTCTTGAACAGTTGCCCTGCGCCCCAGTGTTGACCCAGCACAGGCAGGCGGCGAGAGCCAGGCCCAGGGTTGTCCTCCACTTCTTCATGTCGACTCTTTTCGTCAAGAACTCTGCATTCCCCAACGGCGCACAGTGCGGTGTTCGATCCAGCGAAACAGCAGGCCTTCAACCGCCAACCCGATCAGGATGACCGTTAGGAGCCCGGCAAACACAGCGCCGATGTCCAACTGGTTCTTGCGCTCATAAATGAACCAGCCCAGGCCGCCCGAACCCGAACTGACGCCAAACACGAGCTCCGCGGCAATCAGCGTGCGCCAAGCGAAGGCCCAGGAAATCTTCAGGCCTGCGAGCAGACTCGGAAAGGCTGCCGGCATCAGGATAGCGGTGGTGTAGCGTAGCCCCCGCAAGCCCACGTTCTGGCCCACCATGCGCAGCGTGGGGGACACCGATCGAAAGCCGCTGTGGGCGTTCAAGGCCATCGGCCACATCACCGAGTGCACTAGGACAAACACCAGACTTCCATTGCCCAGACCAAACCACATCAGTGCCAGCGGCAGCAGCGCAATGGCCGGCAAGGGGTTGAAGACTGCCGTCAGCAGGTCGAGCAAATCCGCGCCGACTTGCGTGCCCGCGGCCAGCGCCGCCAACAGTAGGGCCAGCGCAACACCCAACGCGTAGCCTTGCAGCAACACCCACAGCGAATTGCCCGCGCGTTGCGGCAAGACACCGCTGGCCACGCTTTCGACCAAGCTGCGCAAGGTCGCAAGCAGCGTGGGAAACAGTAAGTCGTTGTTCAACCAACGGCCATAAGCCTCCCAGATCAGGCCGATGATCAGCAGCATCAGCATCTTGCGCACACCGGGCCGGTGCCATAGTGGCCGGGCTGCGGCAGCGTCAGGCTCCTGCATTGGGGGCGTGTCCATGCGCGTGTTCATGCAAGCTCCTGCATCGGGTTGCCGGCAAACAGGCTCTCATGGATCATCTGCGATAGGCGGCGGCCATCGTCCAACATGTGATCCTGCCCGTCGCTGCTGACTTCGTCCTTGAGCCGCCCCGGGTGAGGCGACAGCAGCAGGATGCGGCTCCCCACGCGGATGGCTTCCTGGATCGAGTGCGTCACGAACACGACGGTGAAATGGGTGTCGTTCCAAAGCCGCAGCAGTTCATCTTGCATCGCCTGGCGCGTGAGCTCGTCGAGCGCGGCAAACGGCTCGTCCATAAGCAAGATGTCGGGCGCCATCGCCATGCCGCGTGCGATGGCCACGCGTTGCTTCATTCCCCCGGAGAGGGTATGTGGATACGCGTCGGCAAAGCTGGACAACTGCACCTTGGCAATGGCCTCATCAGCGCGCCGGCGCGCGTCGACGCCGCGCAGGCGTTTCGAAGACTCGAGCGCAAATAGCACATTGCCATGCACGGTCTTCCAAGGCAGCAACTGGTCGAACTCCTGAAACACCATCATGCGATCGGGTCCAGGTTGCGTTACTACGCGGTCGCGCAGCGTGATCCGACCCGTTTCCGGGGTGAGGTAGCCACCGATGGCTTTCAGCAACGTGGATTTGCCGCAGCCCGAAGGGCCCAGCAGCACCAGGCGGTCGCCGCTGGCAATGCTGAAGCTGACGTTCTCGGTGGCGGTGACGCGACGCCCCTCGCTGCGGTAGCGCAGCGTCACATGCTCGACGCGCAGCAGCGGCGTGGCCATTCATCAGTCTCCGGGCTTTGCGTGCAGCTCGGGCACGAAGGCGTCTTGCCAACGCGCCGGCTTGGACTTGATGGCACCGCTGCTGTACAGGAAGTTGGCGTATGCCATGATGCCGCGCGGTATGTCGCTAAATTCGACCTTGGGGTCGTTGAGCATTTCCACCACGTTGGCTTGTGTCTCCTTGTCGCCCGACAGCTTGAGGTAGGTCGCCGCGGCGGCCGCCTTGTCTCCAGCGATGGTTTGCTGCGCCTCGCGCAACGCGGCGATGAACGCTTCCACCATCTTGGGGTTTGCGTCGTAGTACTTCTTGGTGACGTAGATCACGTTGGTCGAACTGGGACCGCCCATCACCGTGAAGGTGTCAAGAACAGGCTTCATGCCCGCCTTTGCTTCGCGAAACGAGAACGGCGGTACCGTGAAGTCGGCCGTCACCTCGCCTTTGCCCGAGAGCATGAGCGCCATGCTGTCGGACAGCGGCATCGCTACCGTGAGCCGGTCCAGCCGGTCGTATTCCTTCATACCCCATTCTTTTGCCGCGGCCATCTGCAGCACCACGGCCTGGCTGGAAACTTTGACGCCCGAGACCACGATCTTGTCTTTGTCAGTGAAATCACGGATCGATTTGACGGCCGGGTTGCGCGTCATCAGGTACATGGGCATGGTATTGAGCGAAGCAACGCCCAACACTTGATTGGCCGTGCCCTGGGTGCGCGCCCACATCGTGAGAAATGGCGGCGGTCCCGCGACGGCGAAGTTCAGGTTTCCCGAGAGCAGCGCGTCGTTCATCACCGCCCCCCCGGTGAACTGCTGCCAAGTCACCTTGACGCCAGGCAACCCCAGTTGGGCGGCGTGCTTTTCGATGAGTTGCTGATCCTGCATGATCATCAGAGGGATATAGGCGATGCCATATTGGCGCGCGACGCGTACGTCATTGCTCTGCGCAGCGGCGCCGCCCATGGTCAGGGCACAGACCAGACACGACAGCACACGCCGGGTCCACGTATTCGATCCTGCTTTCATGACTCTCTCCTTCTCGGTTGTGCCGCCGGGAGGCAGCGTGACGGGTGCCATTGAGGCTCGATCTGGGCGTCGACTTCAGTTCATCCACGTGCCGCCATTCACATCGAGCGCGTGGCCGGTGATGTAGCTGGCCTGAGGTGAGCACAGAAACCAGACAGCTTCGGCGATCTCCTCCGGACGGCCCAGGCGTGCGATGGGGATGCGCGCAGCCAGTTCGGGCCAGCGTTCGCGCGGGATCATGGCGCCTTCGATCGAGCCGGGCACGACCGCATTGACGCGCACGCCGTCCGGCGCCAGTTCGATGGCCAGTGACTTCACCAGCGAAAGCACGGCTGCCTTGGACGCGCTGTAGTGCGGCTTGGTGCCTTGCGGGCTGGGCGTCAGCGCCGCATAGCCTGTGCGCCCGGCGCGCGAGGAGATGAGCACCAGCGCCCCTTGAGCTTCGCGCAGCGCAGGCAGCGCGGCCTGCGCCAGCAAGAA
>JAFECV010000274.1 GCA_018241985.1 Pseudomonadota bacterium
CGCAATCCGGCACGGGGGTCAACTGGTCGACAGCAGCCGGGTCGCCGCCTGTTCGTTCTGGTCCGCGGCCTGCAGCATCTTCATCTGAGCCTCGAACTGGCGCGCCGCGGCGATCATCGACACCATGGTTTCGATCGGGCTCACGTTGGAGCCCTCCAGCGCCCCGTCCTGCAGCCTGGCGCCGGGGTCGGCCGGCAGGACGCCCAAGGCCGAGCGGAACAGGCCGTCGTCACCGCGCTGCAAGAGCGCTCCGGGCGTCACCAGCTTCAGCCGACCCACCGGGGTGACCATTCCGTTCGGTTCGGTGGCGCTCACCGTGCCGTCGGATGCGATGCTGGGCGTCGTATTCGGCGGCATCGAAATGGGCCCACCGTCGCTCAGCACCGCGAGGCCTCCGGCCGTGACCAGCGTTCCATCGGGGCTCAGGTTCAGCGCACCGGCCCGGGTGTAAGCTTCGGTGCCGTCGAGCCCCTGCACCGCGAGCCAGGCCCCGCCCTGCATCGCGACATCGAGCTTGCGGCCAGTAGCGGTCACGGGACCCATCTGGCTGCTGTAGCCCGAGGTGGTCTCGAGCGCATAAACGCGCGTGGTCGCACCGTCGCCTTGCACCGGCACGGCGCGGAAGGACTGCAATTCGGCGCGAAAACCCACCGTCGACGCGTTGGCCAGGTTGTTGGCCAAGGCATCCTGGCGCTGCATCGTGGCCTTGGCGCCGGACATCGAAAGATAAATCATCCTGTCCATGCAAAACTCCTTCGCGCGGCAGGCCTTGCGCGACCAGAAACGTTTGCCGGCCCGGCCGGCGATCAGCGCAGGTTGACCAGGGTCTGCAGCACCTGGTCCTGCGTCTTGATGGTCTGCGCATTCGCCTGGTAGGCGCGCTGCGCGGTGATCATGTTCACCAGCTCGGCGGTGATGTCGACGTTGGACTCCTCCAGCGCACCGGACTGCAGCACGCCGAGGTTGCCGTCGCCCGGCACGCCGACGATCGGATTGCCCGAGGCATAGGTCGACGCCCAGGCATTTCCCCCCATGGGCTGCAGGCCCTGGGGATTGCGGAAGTCGGCGATCTCGACCTGTCCGGCCGGCTTGGACTGGCCGTTCGAATAGCTCGCGAGAATCACGCCGGCCTTATCGATCGTGATGCCCGACAGCTGGCCCGGCGCATAGCCGTCCTGCGTCAGATTGGTCACGCCGAAGCTGGCGCCGTACTCGGTGGCGCCGCTCAGATCGAGCTGGATATTGGGGATGGGCAGCGTCGCTCCGCCGCCCGCCGGATTGGTGGCTGGCACGTTCACCGCCACGGCGCCGGCCGGCGCGATCGGCGTGCCGCCATTGGCAGGGAACTGGATGGTCGTGACCGGCAGCGGGTTGCCGGCTGCATCGGTGCTGACCGGGCTGCCGTTGGCCGTGGCGTAGACGTTCCACTGGTCGGTGGCAGCCTTCTGGAAGTAGTAGGTCAGCGCAACGTTCTGGCCCTTGGCGTCGTACACGGTCACCGAGGTTGCGTTGTTGTAGGTGGTCGGGTCGTTGAAGTTGATGCCGCCGGCTGCCGGCGCGGTGACCGCCGCGCTCGCGTCCAGGTTCATCTCCATCTTGATGTTGCCGGTCGCCTGTGGGTTGATGCCGGCCGTCGGCAGCTGGATGGGCGCCGCCTTGGACGGCACGATCACACCCTGTGGCGTTGCGCTGTAGCCCAGCAGCTGCAGACCCTGGTCGTTGACGATGAAGCCGTCGCTGTCGATCTTGAACTGGCCATTGCGGCTGTACATCGGCGGGTTCTTGCCGTCGCTCACCTGGAAGAAGCCGGCGCCGTTGATGGCCAGATCCATCGGGTTGGAGGTGGTGGTGATGTTGCCCTGCGTGAACTGCTGGGCCACCGAGGCCAGTTGCACGCCGATGCCGACGTCGTTGTTGCCGGCGCCGTTCATCGAGTTGGCGTACATGTCGGCGAACTCCGCCCGTGCCGCCTTGGCGCCGTAAGTGTTGGCATTGGCCACGTTGTTGCCGATGACCTCGAGGTTGCGGCTGGAGGCGTTCAGGCCTGACAAACCCTGTTGAAAACTCATGCTGCTGACTCCTTGCGGGCTGGTGGCGATCAGGAGATCGCCTTGACGGAGCTGTACGGCACCGTATTGCCGCTTGCCAGCTCGAGATTGATGGTGTTGCCGCTGGTCGACACCGCGCTGACGACATCGCCGACCAGCGGCGTCGAAGGCACCGTCGCCGCGCCGGCCGTGGCCGTGACGCGAAAACTCAGTCCAGCGGTGCCGTCGGACACACCATTGGCGGTCCACTGGAAGCCGTGCTGGCCCGCGCCCTGCGCGCCAAGCTGCAGGGTGTCGATCACGCGGCCGCTGGACGACAGCACCTCGACCTTGACCTGGTCCGCGGGGCCGGTCAGTTCGAAGCCGGCCGTCGCGGTGCCGTTCGCCACGCTCAGCGTGTTGCCTTGCAGCAGCACCTTGTGACCCACCAGCGACGCGCCCTGCAGCGCCTGCATCTGCGTGAACTGGCCGTTCATCGCGGTCATCGTGGTGTTGAGCTGCTGGATGCCACTGACCGTGTTGATCTGGGCCATCTGGCTCGTCACCTGGGCGTTGTCCATCGGATTGAGTGGGTCCTGGTTCTGCATCTGCGTCACCAGCAGCTTCAGGAAGGTGGCGGACATGTCCTGCGGAGAACCGCTCTGCGACGCGGCGGCGCTGCCGTTGATCGCGGCGTAGGGATCGGTCGTCGAAGACGAAACGGTCGTCGTCATTTCACTGCCTTTCAGTTCAGGAGCCCTGGCCCATCTGCAGCGTTTTCTGCAGCAGGTTCTTGGCGGTATTCATCACTTCGATGTTGTCCTGGTAGGAGCGCGAGGCCGAGATCATGTTGACCATTTCCTCCACCGGGTTGACGTTGCTGTAGGTCACGTAGCCGTCGGCATCGGCCAGCGGATGGCTGGGGTCGCGAACGCGGCGGCCGGCGCTCTGGTCTTCCGTGACTTGCGTCACCTGCACGCCCGCGGCGCCCGCATCGCCCATCGAAACGGTCTGGAATACCACTTCGCGCGCCTTGTAGCTCTTCCCATCCGGGCCGGCAACGGTATCCGCATTGGCCAAGTTGGACGCCACGACGTTGAGACGCTGGCTCTGTGCGCTCACTGCGCTGCCGGCCACATTGAAAATGCTCAGCATGGACATTCGTCGGCTCCTTATTGCCCGGTGATGGCGCTCTCCAGGGTCTTCACCTGGTTGTTGATGAAGCGCAGAGCCGCTTCGTACTTCACCGAGTTGTCGGCAAAGCTCGCGCGCTCGCGATCGAGATCCACGGTGTTGCGATCCAGATTGGTCTGGCTCTCGGTGGCATACAGCAGGTCGGCACCGACGCGGGCATCCGTGCCCGATTCGATATGGCCGGCCTGGGTGATCGCAAGCGGGCTGGCCGCAGATCCGGTGGCCTGCCTCAGCGCCGTGGCGAAATCCATCTCGCGCGCCACGTAGCCCGGGGTATCGGCGTTGGCAATGTTGCTCGCGATCAGGCGCTGACGCTCGGAGCGCAGCACGAGGGCTTCGCTCTGAAAATTCAGGGTATCGGTCAAGCGGTCCATCATGGCGGTGCGGCCTTTCCGGTGGAGTTGCTGCAGCTATTCTTTGACTTGCAGCGAAACGCATAAGCGGAAATAGCGGGACTTACCGCGCTCATTTCCGCGCCAGGCGTCGTGGGCGGTGCGCCTAAAGTGTTGACATGACGAAATCCCACCATTCCCTGCTGCCGGCTCTTTGCACCGCCTTGGCCGTGGCGGCGGTACCCGGCAGTGCCATGGCCCAGGCGGACGACGTCGCGGAGCAGGCACGCGGGCTGGTCGTGCAGCAGTTGGGCCATGCGGACGGCAACCGTATCGAACTCGAAATCGGTCGCCTCGACCCGCGCCTGAAGCTCGCCCCCTGCCAGAAGCTCGAACCCTACTTGCCGA
>JAFECV010000275.1 GCA_018241985.1 Pseudomonadota bacterium
ATCAGCAGCAGTTTCATGGCGCGGCGGCTTCATTCTAGGGAGCGCAGCCGCAGCCGTACTGGTCGCGACATGCAAGGGATAACCCTAGGAAATCCGCACCGCCGCCGAAAGCTGGTGGAAGGTTGGCGCTGTCTAGACTGAGCCCGTCCTGCAGTGCGCGATCAGGCGCGCGCAGCCCTTTCACCCAACTCGAGGAGATGCCAGATGTCCTATCCCACACGCCGCACCCTGCTTGCAGCCGCCCTGTGCACGGCCTTCGCCGCGGCCGCGCCGATGGCGCAGGCCGCCGACGCGACGATCACCATCATGGTCGGCGGCATCAACAAGATCATCTACCTGCCGGCCAAGCTGACCGAGGCGCTGGGCTACTTCAAGGACGAAGGCTTGAACGTCGAGTTGCAGTCGCAGCCGGCCGGCGTCGACGCCGAGAACCAGCTGATCGCCGGCGCGGTGCAGGGTGTGGTCGGCTTCTACGACCACACCATCGACCTGCAATCGAAGGGCAAGGAGGTCGAGGCGATCGCGGTGTTCTGCAAGGTGCCGGGCGAGGTCGAGATGGTGTCGACCAAGGCGGCGCCGACCTTCAAGTCGATGGCCGACGCCAAGGGCAAGACGCTGGGCGTGACCGGCCTGGGCTCGTCCACGGACTTCCTGACCCGCTACCTCGCGCTGCGCAAGGGTGTCGAATCGAAGGAGTATTCGCTGCTGCCGGTCGGCGCCGGCAACACCTTCATCGCCGCGATGAAGCAGGACCGGATCCAGGCCGGCATGACCACCGAGCCGACCGTGTCGCAGATGCTCAAGACCGGTGAGGCCCAGGTACTGGTCGACATGCGCACCGAGGAAGGCACGAAGGACGCGCTGGGCGGCCTGTACCCGGCGGCAAGCCTGTACGTGTCGAACAGCTGGGCCGAATCGCACAAGGAGCAGGCGGCCAAGCTCGCGCACGCCTTCGCGCGCACCATGCAGTACATCCACACGCACAGCGCAGAGCAGATCGCCGACCTGATGCCGCGCGACTACTACGGCAACGACAAGCCGCTGTACGTGACCGCGCTCAAGTCCTCGTTGCCGATGTTCACCGCCGACGGCCGCATGCCCGCCGGCGGGCCGGAAACGGTGCTCAAGGTGCTGGCCACCTACAAGCCGCTGGTCAAGGCCAAGAACATCGACCTGTCCAAGACCTACAGCAACGCGTACCTGTCCTCGGCGAAATGAACCATCCTCAAGGCACATCCCCGGCGATCGAGTTCAGCGACGTGTCGCTGCGCTTCATCTCGGCCGACGGCGCGGCGACCGTGACGCTGCGCAACTTCACGATGTCGGTGGCGCGCGGCGAATTCGTCGCGATCGTCGGCCCGACCGGCTGCGGCAAGTCGACCACGCTGAACATGATCACCGGCCTGCTTGCCCCGACGGTCGGCGACGTGCGGGTGATGGGCCAGGAGGTCTCTGGCATCGACCCGCGCATCGGCTTCGTGTTCCAGGCGGACGCGGTGTTCCCGTGGCGCAACGTCGCCGAGAACGTCGCGGCCGGCCCGCTGTTCCGCGGCATGCCGAGAAAGCAGGCGCACGAGCTGGCGGCGCAGTGGATCGCGCGCGTCGGCCTCGAAGGCTTCGGCAACCATTACCCGCACCAACTGTCGGGCGGCATGAGAAAGCGCGTCGCGCTGGCGCAGACCTTCATCAACAGCCCCGAGATCCTGCTGATGGACGAGCCGTTCTCGGCGCTGGACATGCAGACCCGCACGCTGATGCAGGACGAACTGCTCAAGCTCTGGTCCGGCACCGGCGGCTCGGTGGTGTTCGTGACGCACGACCTCGAGGAAGCGATCGCGCTCGCGGACCGCGTGTTCGTGCTGTCGGCGCGCCCGGCCACCCTGAAGCGCGTCTACCCGATCGACCTGCCGCGCCCGCGCGTGATGGCCGAGGTGCGCTACCACCCGAACTTCATCGAGCTGTCCAAGCGCATCTGGGCCGACCTGCGCGAGGAAGTCGTGATTCATTGACCCACCCCCGTTGCTTGCTCACTTCGTGTAGCCGCATCCCCCTCAAGGGGGCAACACCGGCGGCCCGGCGGAGCCGGCTCCGCGGTGTTCCCCGAACGGGCTTCGCCGCGCTCGCCGGGTTGTCGAGCTCCGAGGCTGGCACAGCGCGATGAACGACCGAAAGAGAGATTTGCCATGACTGCCGTTGCCACATCCGACATGGGTCCGGGCCACCCGGCCCTCCCCGCCTCGCTCAGCGACGAGGCGCTGGCGCGCGAATCGCTGCGCGCGCAGGCCGCGCTCAAGCGCCGCCGCGCGGTCATCATCGGTCTGCGTCTTCTGGTGCTGGTCGTGGTGCTCGGCGGCTGGGAGCTGGCCGCGCGGCGCAAGTGGATCGATCCGTTCTTCTACTCGCAGCCGTCGCTGATCTGGGCGCAGATCGTCGAATGGGTGCGTGACGGCACCGCGCAGGGGCCGCTGTGGGTGCAGATCGTGGTGACGCTGGAGGAAACCGCGATCGGCTTCCTGATCGGCGGCGTCGGCGGCATCGTCTGCGGCATCCTGCTCGGGCGCAACAAGCTCGCCGCCGACGTGTTCAGCATCTACATCAAGATCGCCAATTCGATCCCGCGCGTGGTGCTCGGTTCGGTGTTCGTGATCGCGCTCGGCCTGGGCATGGCGTCCAAGGTCGCGCTGGCGGTGGTGATGGTGTTCTTCGTCGTGTTCGGCAACGCATTCCAGGGCGTGATCGAGGCCGACAAGTACCTGATCGCGAACGCGCGCATCCTCGGCGCGTCGAAGCGCCAGCTCACCACCGCGGTGGTGATTCCGTCGGCGATGTCGTGGATCCTGGCCAGCCTGCACGTGAGCTTCGGCTTCGCGCTGGTCGGCGCGGTGGTCGGCGAGTTCCTCGGCGCCAAGCAGGGCATGGGCCTGCTGATCTCGACCGCGCAGGGCGCGTTCAACGCGAGCGGCGTGTTCGCCGCGATGATCCTGCTCGCCGCGGTCGCATTGGTGGCCGACTATCTGCTGACGAGGCTGGAAAAGCGCCTGCTCAAGTGGCGGCCGGCGGCGTTTTAGGCCCACCCCCAGGCTTCGCGCACTGCGTGTCGCTTCGCCTACCCCCTCTGCGAGGGGGCGCACTCAGCGGTCCGGCAAAGCCGGCCCCGCGAGTGTCCCCGCATGGCCTGCTCCGCGGCCTTCTGCTCCTTTGCATCGCATGTGCCGCGGGTAGTGCGCAGCGCCGGTGGAACGCTGACATGCGGGGTCGGCTCAGGACCGCCGCAGTCGCGCCAAGAGTCCGGCGGTCGACGCGTCGAGGCCGCTCGCGTCGCCCGATGCGAGCCGCGGCGCGATGTCCTGCGCGAGCTGCTTGCCGAGTTCGACGCCCCACTGGTCGAAACTGTCGATGCCCCAGACCGCGCCGCTGACGAACACCCGGTGCTCCTGGAGCGCGATCAACGCGCCGAGCGAGGCCGGCGTCAGTTCGTCGAGCAGCAGGAAGGTGCTCGGGCGGTTGCCGGGAAAGTCGCGGTGGCCGCCGGCGTCGAAGCGGCCCTGCATCAGCGCCTGCGCCTGCGCGAGCGCGTTCGCCAGCAGTTGCTCTTGGTGTCCCGCAAGTTGGTGCTGGGCCTTTCGCACCGCGATGAATTCGACCGGCACCACGTCGGTCCCCTGGTGCAGCATCTGGAAGTACGCATGCTGCCCGTTCGTGCCGGGCTCGCCCCACAGCACCGGCGCGGTGCCGAACGGCAGCGGTTGCCCCTGCAGATCGACCCTTTTCCCATTGCTCTCCATCTCGAGCTGCTGCAGGTAGGCCGGCAGGCGCCGGAGCGCGCTGTGATACGGCGCGATGCTGCGGCTCGTGAAGTCGAGGAAATTGCGGTACCAGACGTCGAGCAGGCCCAGCCGCAGCGGCAGGTTGCGCCGCGCGGGCGCGTCGCGGAAATGCTCGTCCAT
>JAFECV010000276.1 GCA_018241985.1 Pseudomonadota bacterium
GAGCCCAGCACCAGCGCGACGACGAGGCCGAGCAGCGAGACCGAGACGGTCCAGCCCCAGGCCGACATCAGCCAGTTCAGGTAGGTCTGGTCACCGCCGTTGTCCTGCAGGAATATCTGCCAATCCCAGTTCCCCACACGCGTCTCCTTCTGCTGTCCCCACCGCATCGTATACGGCATCGCCCTGCGCCGGAACGACGCAGGGCGATGCGGGAACGATGGTCGCGACGGACCCGGTCCGGGTCATGCCGCGCAGTCGGTCAGCTCTTCTTGTAGGCTTCGGCCGGCTTGTCGTTCGGGTGTGCGACCGCGTCCTTCAGCGCGTCCGACATCGGCATGTCGACCGAGACGTTGCGCGGCGGGATCGGCGACATGAACCACTTGTTGTAGATCTTCGCCAGTTCGCCGCTCTTCATCAGCCCGGTCACGGTGTCGTCGACCAGCTTCTTGTAGACCGGATCGTTCTTCGGGATCATGATCGCGATCGGCTCCTCGGAGATCGACTCGCCGACGATCTTGAAGTCCTTCGGGTTCTTGGAATTGACGATCAGGCCGGCCAGGATGTTGTCGTCCATCACGAACGCATCGGCGCGGCCCGATTCGAGTAGCAGGAACGAGTCGGCGTGGTCCTTGCCGTACAGTTCCTTGAAGTCGACGCCGTGCGCCTTCTGGTTCTTGCGCAGCAACTGCACCGAGGTCGTGCCGGTGGTCGTGACCACGGTCTTGCCGCCGAGCTGCGCGATCGAGGTGATGCCGGAATTGGCACGCACCGCCATGCGCACGTTGGTGATGTAGGTGGTCGGGGCGAAATCGACCTTCTTGGCGCGCGCCTCGTTGTTGGTGGTCGAGCCGCATTCCATGTCGACCGTGTGGTTCTCGACCAGCGGCACCCGGTTCGCCGAGGTCACCACCGTGTATTCGACCGGCAGGTTCGGCATCTTCAGCGCGGCGCGGATCGCGTCGGCGATCTTCAGGCAGACATCGACGTGGTAGCCCACGTACTTGCCCTCGCCGAGGGTGTACGCCAGCGGCGCCGACGAGTCGCGCGTGCCGATCGCAATCTTGCCGGCGCTCTTGATCTTGTCCAGCGTCGCCGACGACTGCGCCGACGCGCTGCCCGCGGCGGTCACCGCGGCCACGGCCAACCCAAGGATCAGCAGATATTTCTTCATCCCGACGTCTCCTCAATGTAAAGCAAAGGTAAACCGATTGTACGGACTCGCGCTCCCGGAACCCGACCGTGTATTCCCGCATGCGATGCAACGGCGACGGTTGTCTCTTACGCCGTCTCGGCGCTTTGCTGCAGCGCCCACATGCGCGCATACGTGCCGCCGCGCGCCAGCAGCTCGGCATGGGTGCCGCGCTCGACGATGCGCCCGGCCTCGAGCACCAGGATCTCGTGCGCGTCGACCACGGTCGACAGCCGGTGCGCGATCACCAGCGTGGTGCGGTCGCGCGCGACGCTCTGCAGCTCGGCCTGGATCGCGCGCTCGTTCGCCGAATCGAGCGCCGAGGTCGCCTCGTCGAAGATCAGCACCGGCGGGTCTTTCAGCAGCGTGCGCGCGATCGCGACCCGCTGCTTCTCGCCGCCCGAGAGCTTCAGCCCGCGCTCGCCGACCAGCGTGTCGTAGCCCTTCGGGGTGCCGGCGATGAACGCGTGGATGTGCGCGGCGCGCGCGGCGGACTCGACTTCGGCCCGGGTCGCGCCGGGACGGCCGTAGGCGATGTTGTATTCGACCGTGTCGTTGAACAGCACCGTGTCCTGCGGCACGATGCCGATCGCGCGCCGCACGCTCGCCTGCGTGACCGCGCGGATGTCCTGGCCCGCGATCGTGATCCGGCCGCCGGCCGCTTCTCCGGTCGCTCCGTGGCCGCCCGGAATGCCGACGTCGTAGAAGCGGTACAACAGCCGCGACAGCGTCGACTTGCCGGCCCCCGACGGGCCGACCACCGCCACCGTGCGGCCCGCCGGAATCGTGAAGCTGACATGGTGCAGGATGGTCCGCTCCGGCTCGTACGCGAAGCTCACGTCATCGAACCGCACCTCGGGCGCGGTGGCCGCCAGATGCAGCGCCGGCGCGCCGGGCGGATCGGCCACCTCGCGCTCGCGCTCCATCAGCCGGAACATGCGGTCCAGGTCGGTCAGGCTCTGCTTGATCTCGCGGTACAGCACGCCGAGAAAGCCGAGCGGAATGTAGAGCTGGATCATGAACGCGTTGACCATCACCAGGTCGCCCAGCGTCAGGCGCCCGTCGACCACGCCGGCGGTCGCGCGCCACATCATCACGACCAGGCCGGCCGCGATGATCAGTTGCTGGCCGCTGTTGAGCAGGCTCAGCGTGCGCTGGCTCTTGATCGCCGCGCGCCGGTAGCGCTGCAGGTTCTCGTCGTAGCGGCGCGCCTCGAAGTCCTCGTTGTTGAAGTACTTGACCGTCTCGTAGTTCAGCAGCGAATCGATCGCGCGGCTGTTCGCCAGCGAGTCGAGCTCGTTCATCTCGCGCCGGAACTGGGTGCGCCATTCGGTCACCGTGACCGTGTAGACGATGTAGAAGATCAGCGCGACGATGGTGATCACCGCGTACCAGACGTCGAACTTGACCGCCAGCAGCACCAGCACCAGCGTGACCTCGATCAGCGTCGGGAAGATGCTGTAGAGCGAGTACGAGATCAGCGAATGCACGCCGCGCACGCCGCGCTCGATGTCGCGCGACATGCCGCCGGTCTGGCGCTCGAGGTGAAAGCGCAGGCTCAGGCCATGCAGATGGCGGAACACCTCGAGCGCGATGGTGCGCGCCGCGCCCTCGGTCGCGTTCACGAACACCAGCTCGCGCAGCTCGGTGAACAGCGAGGTCGACAGCCGCAGCAGCCCGTAGGCCAGCAGCAGCGCGACCGGCACCACCAGCACCGCCTGCACGTCGCCGGGCTTGAGGCTCATCGCGTCGACCAGGCGCTTGAGCAACAGCGGCACGCCGATGTTCGCGAGCTTGGCGCCGACCATGAACGCGAGCGCCGCCGCCGCGCGCCACTTGTAGTGCCACAGGTACGGCAGCAGCCGCGCGAGCGTGGCCCAGTCCGAGCGCGGCGCGGCCGGGCCGCCGGCGGGGACGCCGGCGGGCGCGGGAGGGATGAATTCGCTGGAGCGGCGCATGCGGGACAATCGGCGTTGTTGCCGACTTCGAAAGATTGTGCCCATGTCCGACGATTCAAGCATGGCCGAGCGGCCGCACGTCGATCTGCCGACCGACAAGGAGCTGGTGCTGAAGGTGATCCCGATGCCGGCCGACAGCAACGCGAACGGCGACATCTTCGGCGGCTGGGTGATGGCGCAGACCGACCTGGCCGGATCGGTGCTGCCGGCCCGGATCGCGCGCGGCCGCATCGCGACCGTCGCGGTCAACGAGTTCGTGTTCAAGCAGCCGGTGCGCGTCGGCGACATCCTGTCGTTCTATTCGGCCGTCACCCGCGTCGGCCACAGCTCGGTGACGGTGGACGTCGAGGTCTTCGCGGAGACGGTGCGCGACCAGGGGCGCTACGTGAAGGTGACCGAGGCGACGCTGACCTACGTCGCGATCGACGATGGCGGCAAGCCCAGGCCGCTGCCACAGTCGGCTGCCGCCGCATAGCTATTATTTAGATAGCATACTGTGAAGGCGGCGCCTTCGCTTGCGGCCTTTTTTCTTCTGGAAACCTAGAATTTTCCGTGCCGGCCCTGGCCGGACGCGAAGCGCGCGGCGCCTTCCAGCCCTTCGGCGATGCAGGGCCGGCCGCGCTCCCACTCCTGCCGCAGCGCCGCGGCCAGCGGCAGCCCCCATTGCAAGTGCGCGCTGGCCCGATCGGCGCGCAGCGCGCCCTGCGGAAACGCGGCGAGCTGGCGCGCGAGCGCCAGCGCCGCATCGCGCGCCGTGCCGGGCGGCACCACGCGGTTGCACAGGC
>JAFECV010000277.1 GCA_018241985.1 Pseudomonadota bacterium
GCGCTCGCTGGATTTCTTCGAACGGGTGTTCGGGCTGCGCGGCGAATCCCGGGGGTCGGACGGCAGCGGCGGACGCTATCACGTGCTGATCCGGAACGACCTGCCGTGCGCCGGCCTGCGCCGCGCGGTCGCGCCGCAGAGCATCTCATTCTGGCTCCCGTACTTCCGGGTCGCCGAATGCGAAGCCGCGACCGAGCAGGCGCTGGCCCTGGGCGCACGCAAGGTCGGTTCCACGCGCGAGCAGCCCGAAGTGGGTCGATCGAGCCTGTTGATCGACCCGCTGGGTGCGCTGTTTGCGGTGGTCTGCACCGAGCGCGCCGACTGAGCGGCAAGGAACTGCCGCTCACAGGCCCAGCGCCGTTTGCGAACCCGGCGCGGGCAGCGCAATCCGCGCTATGCGCGCACCACCAGCACCGGCACGTTCGCGTGCGACAGCACCCGCTGCGTGACGCTGCCGAGCATCAGCTTTTCCAGACCGCGCCGGCCGTGCGACCCCATCACGACCAGATCGGCGCCGATCGCTTGCGCGGTCTCGACGATCCCCTTGTAGACCACGTGGCCCTCGACCACGCTGGTCTTGACCGCGACCCCGGCCGCCTCGAACGCATCCTTGGCGGTCTTGATCGCCTCGTTCGCGTCGCCGGTGGCCGCGGCAAGGTACTGCTCCTGCCCATAGGCGTAGTCGGTACCGACGCCGGTGAACGGATAGGGGTCGATCACGTAGATCGCGGTGACGGCGCTCTGGAACGCCTTGGCCAGCGCAATGGCCTTGTCGATCGCCACGGCCGCCGTCGGCGAGCCGTCCACCGGAACCAGAATGTGCTTGAACATGGTTGCTCCTCGATTCAAAGGGCCTGACATTGCGAAAACGCGAGGTCGCCGTTGCATCGGCCATGTCCAGCTTATACCCGTTCCTCCATGAAGCCATCCATGCGCCAGGTCAAGACCAGGGTGTCGCGCGACCCCTGCGTCTCAAGCGGCTGGATCGGCGTCGATTCATGGATCACCCGCGCATCGTCGAGCAGCAGCACCGACCAGGGCTCGGTCAGCGTGAAGCGTTCGCCGCGCGGGCCGTCGGCCTGGAACACGCGCGTCTCGCCGCCCTTGATCCCGGCGCGCCCGACCAGGAACACCGCCACGTAGTCGACCCCGTCGCGATGCGCGCCTTCGGGCGTCGGGCGGCCGATGCCGTCGGTCGTGTCGATGCGGAACTGGTGCGCCTCGACATACCAGGGCGACTCGCCTTGCGCGCGCAGCGCGCTGAACACGCCCCCGAATCCGGCGAGCAACTGCGCCCAGGCGGCCTGCGCGACGATCTGCGGCTCGATCGGCTCGAACCAGCGGCGCATGCCGCCATGCAGCGCGTTGTATTCGAGCGGCTGCCAGTGCGCGCGGTGCGGCACCTGCGTCACGCGACGCGCGGTGACGACGAAACACGAATGCCGGCGGCGGCGGTAATGTCCGCCATCCTTCAGGTACGCGTCGGGCGGCAGCCGGTCCCAGCTGGCATCGAGCGCGGCAAGCTGCTCCGGCGCGCAACCCGCGATCGCGCACACATCGGCACGGCCCAGCACCGCATAGCCTTGCCGCCGCAGCACGGCGACGGCCTGCGCGGCCGGCGTCAACGGCGGAGAAAGCAAAACCTGGGTCATGCCCTGAGATCGACGCCCGCGCCGTTCAGGGCGTGACCTGCACGCCCTTCCAGAACGCGACGCGGCCGCGCACCATCTCGGCCTCGGGCTTGGGGTCGGCGTAGTACCAGGCCGCGTCCGTGTTCATCTCGCCGTCGACGAGCAGCGAGTAGTAGCTGGCCTGGCCCTTCCACGGGCAGGTCGTCTTGTGGTTGCTGAAGGTGACGTAATCGCGGTTGAGCGAATCGGCCGAGAAGTAATGGTTGCCTTCGACCACCACGGTATCGTCGCTTTGCGCGATCACGGCGCCGTTCCAGATTGCCTTCATGGGGACTCCTTGTCCGGGGGTGCATGCAGCCAGTGCAGGCTGAACAGGCGGTCCGGGTCGGTCCATACCGCGGCGGGAGAGAAACCCGCCTGCCGCGCCAGCGCCTGCATCCCCTCCACCGTGAATTTACAGGAATTCTCGGTGTGCAAGGTTTCCCCTTCTGCGAACTCGAAATGGCGGCCGCACACCCCGACCTGCTGCCGTCGGCGGCTCACCAGGTGCATCTCGATGCGTTGCAGCGGCGCGTTGTAGAACGCGCTGTGCGCGAACTGCCGCAGGTCGAAGTCGCTGCCCAGCTCGCGGTTCGCCCGCGCCAGCAGGTTCAGGTTGAACGCGGCCGTGACGCCCTCGGCATCGTTGTACGCCGCATGCAGGACCGCCGGGTCCTTGACCAGATCCGCGCCGAGCAGCAGTCCGCCGCCGCGCAGCGCCTGCGCCGCCATGCGCAGGAACTGCAAGGCCTCGTCCCGGCTGAAGTTGCCGATCGTCGAGCCCGGGAAGAACCCCACGCGCCGACCGGCGCCGGGCGCGGGCACCGGCAGCGGAACCGGGCCCGTGTAGTCAGCCACGAGCGGCCGCACCTGCAGCCGCGGATAGGCACGTCGCAGCGTCTGCGCCGCGCCCGCCAGATGGTCGCCCGAAATGTCGATCGGCAGGTAGCCGGCCGGACGCTCCATCGCGTCGAGCAGCAGCCGCACCTTGCGCAGCGACCCGGCGCCGAATTCGACGATCTCGGCATCCGGCCCGAAGTGCTGCGCGATGTCGGCCGCGTGCGAACGCAGCAGGCCGAGTTCGACCCGGGTCGGGTAGTACTCGGGCAGTTCGCAGATCCGGTCGAACAGGCGCGAGCCCGGCGCGTCGTAGAAATACTTCGGGGAAATGCTGCGCGGCCTGGCATCCAGCGCCGCCAGCAGGTCGCGCGCGAACTCAGCGAGTTGCTGCTCGTGCGGCGCGTGGACCCCGTCCTGCGTCAGCGGCCCGCGCAGCATCAGTCGTCCTTCGCCAGCCGGATGCCAGAGAACTGCCAGCGCGCGCCGGGCGGAAAGAAATTCCGGTAGGTCAGCCGCGCGTGGCCGGCCGGGGTCGCGGCGCTGCCGCCGCGCAGCACCTGTTGCCCGACCATGAACTTGCCGTTGTACTCGGCGACGGCGCCCGCCAGCGGTCGAAAGCCGGGGTACGGGTCGTACGCGGAGCGCGTCCACTGCCAGACATGGCCGGTCAGTTGCCGGATGGCGCCCGTCCTGGCGGCTGCCTCCCACTCGAACTCGGTGGGCAGGCGCGCATCGGCCCAAGCCGCATAGGCCGCCGCCTCGTAGAAGCTGATCTGGCTGACCGGCTCCAGCGGGTCGAGCGGCGCCACGCCGCCGAGGCCGAACACTTGCCAATGGTCGGCCGGAGCGCGCGCGTCGCCGGGCGCGAGCCAGTACAGCGGGCCCGTCCAGCCGTTCGCCTGCACCGCGGCCCAGCCGTCGGACAGCCAGAACTCCGGACGGTGGTAGCCGCCATCGACGATGAAGTCCAGATACTCGCCGCAGCTGACCAGCCGATCGGCGATCCAGTACGGCTGCAACAGCACTTCGTGGCGCGGGGTTTCGTTGTCGAAAGCGAACCCGCTGCCGTCGTGGCCCACCTGCACCCGCCCGCCGGATTGCCGCAGCCAGTGCGGCCGTGGCTGCCGGGCCGCCCAGCGCTGCGTCCGCGCCGGCTCGGCCCGGTAGGCGGGTAGCAGCGGGTTGCATGACAGCAGGTGAAGGATGTCGGTCAGCATCAGCTCCTGGTGCTGCTGCTCGTGCTGCAGCCCGAGCTCGAGCAGCGGCAGCGCCTGCTGCCAAGTCGGCTCGTCACAGCGGCCGATGAAACGGCACAGTTCGGCGTCGACATGGGTGCGGTACGCATGCACTTCATCCAGCGACGGCCGGCTGAGCAGCCCCCGCTGCGGCCGAGGGTGACGCGGGCCGAGCGACTCGTAATAG
>JAFECV010000278.1 GCA_018241985.1 Pseudomonadota bacterium
TGCCGGCGCCGCCCGCGACGACGTTGCCGACGACCACCACCACCGGCAACGGGGCGCCGCCTGCACGCTGCGCTTGCAGCAGGCCGCGGCGATAGAGCGCGCGCCGCGCGGCGGCGAGGGCGCCGAACAGCAGCGACAGCGGCCACAGCAGCCGCGCCAGCACGCCGCGATGCGTCCAGGCGCGCAGCAAGGTGCGCGCAAGAGCGCCTGCCGGTGGGCGCGTGGACGCGCCGCGCATCGCGTCAGTGGGCAGCGGCGCCGGCCCGGGCCGAGGATTGGGTCGCGAACGTGATCTGGCTCAAGCCCGTGCGGCGCGCGGCTTCCATCACCGTGATCACCGACTGATGCGTTGCGCTCGCGTCGGCGCTGATGATCACCACCGTGTCCTTGCCGGTCTGCGCTTGCGCCAGCGCATCGGCGATCGTCTCGACGCTGCGCCCGGCGATCGGCGTCTTGCCGATCATGTAGCGGCCGTCGGCGCTGACCGACACGATCACTTCCTTCTTGTAGTCGCGCTGCGCCTCGGTGTTGGCCACCGGCAGGCGCAACTGCATCTCGGTGAACTTGTTGTAGGTGGTGGTGAGCATCAGGAAGATCAGGATCACCAGCAGCACGTCGATGAACGGGATCAGGTTGATCTCGGGCTCTTCGTGCGCCTTGTGCCGGAAGTTCATGCAGCCGCTCCCGCGCTCACCGGCGCAGCGTCGCCAGATGACGCACGAAGCGCTCGGACGCCAGTTCCAGCGTCAGCAGGTATTCGTCGACCCGGCCGCGGAAGTAGCGCCAGAAGATCAGCGCGGGGATCGCGATGATCAGGCCGAACGCGGTGTTGTACAGCGCGACCGAAATGCCATGCGCCAGTTGCACCGGATTGGCCACGCCGGCGCTGGAGCCGGCCGGCGCCTGCGAGCCGAAGATCTCGATCATGCCGACCACCGTGCCGAGCAGGCCCAGCAGCGGCGCGGCGGATGCGATCGTCGCCAGCGCGCTCAGGTATTTCTCGAGCCGGTGCGCGACGGTGCGGCCGGCCGCCTCCAGCGTGGCGCGCAGGTCGGACTCGCTGCAGGTCGGATTCGAGTTCAGCGCGCGCAGTCCGCTCGCGAGGATTTCGCCGAGTGCCGAGTTCTGCTCCAGCTGCGTCACCACGTCGGGAACGGGCACCGCGTCGCGCGAAACCGCCATTGCCTCGTCAAGCAGCTTCGGCGGCGCGACCTTCGCGGTCTTGAGGCTGATGAAGCGCTCGATGATCAGCGCCAGCGCGACGATCGAGGCGGCCAGCAGCGGCCAGATCGGCCAGCCCGCGGCTTCTAGAATGGAAAACAAATGAAGTCTCCGCTCGCAATTGAAGGCATCGGAAGGCATCGCCGACGCGGGAAGCGCGCCCGCATCGCGGGGAGATTATGGCGCACGGCAGGCTGCGTTCAGTGCGTCGTTTTCAGTGCTTGCGTGAAGGCCGGCGCGCGGGGATGCGTGAGCTCGGTGGAAACCCGTAGACCCACGGTGGGTCGGGAAGCTGTCTCTGATGGGTTACAAACAAATTGTGTGGATAACTTTGTTGAGAACCGGGCACCCGCAGCGCCGGACACCGCGCGGATACGTGAGTTTGACAAAACGATGACATTTTCGGCGAAGAAAAATTCAATCCCGTCAATGACTTGCACGGTGGAATCGGCGCTGCGGCGGGGTTTTAATGCTTTTGACCGTGCCACCATTGACGCTGTGGACCGATGCCCAATGCCGGCGCGGGTTGCGGGCCGTGGCTGACAGTGCGATGCCGGCGGCCGCGCCGCGCGTCTGGGCAGTCGGCGCGCTGTGCCACGCGGTCGCGGACGCGCTCGATGCGCGCTTCAATCCGGTCGCGGTGCGCGGCGAGATATCGAACTTTTCGCGCGCGGCCAGCGGCCACTGCTACTTCTCGCTGAAGGACGAAACCGGCCAGCTCCGCTGCGCGATGTTTCGCCGCGCCGCTGCGCTGCTCGATTTCGCGCCGCAGGAGGGCGAGCACGTCGAACTGCGCGGGCGCATCGGCGTGTACGAGCAGCGCGGCGACCTGCAGCTGATCGCCGAGTCGCTGGTCCGCGTCGGGCAGGGGTCGCTGTTCGAGCAGTTCCTCAAGCTCAAGGCCCGGCTCGAGGCCGAGGGTCTGTTCGACCCGGCGCGCAAGCGCGAACTGCCGCCGCTGCCGCGCGGCATCGGCGTCGTGACCTCGCTCGATGCGGCGGCGCTGCACGATGTCGTCACCGCGCTGCGCCGCCGTGCGCCGCATGTGCCGGTGGTCGTTTCGCCGGCGCGGGTGCAGGGGGTCGACGCGCCGGCTGATCTGGTGCGCGCGCTGACCGCGCTGTACCGGCTCGCGGAAGGTGGCTCGCACGGCGGGGAGGTGGTTGCAGCCGGGTTGCAGGGCAGGGCGCCGCAGATCCGCATCGACCTGATCCTGCTGGTGCGCGGCGGCGGTGCTATCGAGGATCTGTGGGCCTTCAACGACGAGACGCTGGCGCGCACCATCGTGCAAAGCCCGGTGCCGGTGGTATGCGGCGTTGGTCACGAGACCGATTTCACGATCGCCGACTTCTGCGCCGACCTGCGCGCGCCGACGCCGACCGCGGCGGCCGAGTTGGCGGCGCGCCCGCGAGGCGATTGGCTCGATGCGCTGCAACGCGCGCGGCTGCGGCTGGCCGATGCCGCGCGGCGCCAGATCGAGAGCCAGAGCCAGCGGGTGGACCTGGCGGCGGCGCGCCTCGCGCGCCCGTCGCTGACGGCGGCGCGGTATCGGGCGCTGCTCTCGGAGCTGGCGCAGCGGCTGCATTACCGCACGCGGTCGGTGCTGGAGCGCGAGACCGCGGAGCTTCGGCGGATCGAGGCCGACCACATCGCCGGATTGCGGCGCGCGGCCGAGGCGGCGCGCCACCGGCTCGAGCGCGCGCGGCTGCGGCTCGAACTGCTCGACCCGCGACTCGTGCTCGAGCGCGGCTATGCCTGGCTCAGCGACGAGCAGGGCGGCGCCATCACTCGCGCGCGCCAGACCCATACCGGACAGGCGCTTCGCGCCACCCTCGCGGACGGCGAGGTTGATCTCACGGTGTCGGGGCGGTGCAGGATTTAAGTTCCTACAATGCTCCGTCCAGACAACAAACCCAGAGGAACGACACCATGGAACATACCCTTCCCGCTCTGCCTTACGCGATCGACGCGCTGGCGCCGGCCTACTCCAAGGAAACCATGGAGTACCACTACGGCAAGCACCACGCGGCCTATGTGACGAACCTGAACAACCTGCAAAAGGGCACCGAATTCGAGAAGATGACGCTCGAGGACATCGTGAGGAAATCCAGCGGCGGCGTCTACAACAACGCGGCGCAGATCTGGAACCACACGTTCTTCTGGAACTGCATGAAGCCGAGCGGCGGCGGCGAGCCGTCCGGTGCGCTGGCGAAGGCGATCGCGGCCAAGTGGGGGAATTACGCGGACTTCAAGGCGGCGTTCGTCAAGTCGGCGGTCGGCAACTTTGGCTCGGGCTGGACCTGGCTGGTGAAGAAGGCCGACGGCAGCGTGGACATCGTCAACACGGGCCCGGCGGGCACGCCGCTGACCACCGCCGACAAGGCGCTGCTGACCGTCGACGTCTGGGAGCACGCGTACTACATCGACTACCGCAACGCGCGCCAGAAGTTCGTCGAAACCTATCTCGACAAGCTGGTGAACTGGGGCTTTGCCGAAAAGAACTTCGGCTGACCGCCTGCGCATCGCACGAAGACAGCCGGCCGACGCCGGCTGTTTTGCTTGCGCACCACTCGGAGCGCATGGAGCGGAAAGGTGCGAAAGGCCGCGGAGCAGGCCATGCGCGAACATCCGCGGATCTGGCTTGGCCAGGCCGCAGGATGTGCCCCCTTCAGGGGGTTGGCGAAGC
>JAFECV010000279.1 GCA_018241985.1 Pseudomonadota bacterium
AACAGCTGCTGCTTGTCGGGCTGATCGAGCTGGTCGATGCGGACGCTGTGCGTCTCGCTCGGGTGGCCGTTGAACTGGGTGTGGATGCGGATCGTGAGGCGGTCGCACACCACCAGCAGCGGCGGGTTCGACAGCGCGAGGCTGTACTGCTGCAACTGGCGCAGCGCGGCGTCGAGGTTCTTGCCCGGCGCCTTGTTCTCCCACGCGAAGTGGTCGCGGTAGAACACGTCGGCATAGCCGCGCGATTCGCCCAGGTGCAGCGACCGCTGCTCGAACACGTATTCGCCGTCGGCATCGCCGCTGCCGGGCTTGGGCACGCCGAGCAGCTCGCACAGATCGAGGAAATGGCTTTGCGCCCCTTGCTCCTCGTTCAGGTGCGCGGCCGGGCCGCCGGGGCCCCATTTGGCGATGAAGTCCTGCGGGGACATGGGCGACTTCAGTAGCCTCGCAGCAGCATGTCCAGCGCGGTCTCGATCTCAAGCGCCTGTGCCCGGGCCGAGCCCACGCTATCGCGCAGTTCGCTGGTGTGGAACACTGCCAGACCCAACGGATGCAGGTGCACAGGCTCACCCGCCACGGCGATGGATGGGTTGAAGCGCTCGGTCAAGCCAGGAATGATGCCGGGACGCACGAGCGGCACGCATACGCGCTCGGCAAAGCGGTAGAGCAGGTCGCTCTGGATGTCCAGAACGTATGGAAAGACGGGACGATCTTCTGCAATCGGGTTGGGGTAGATGTCAAAGCGCGCCATGGATCGAGATCAGGTGCCGCGCCAGCGCCGCACGCGCTGGGCGTAGGGCTCGCGCTGGCTGGCCCAGGCGTTGTATTGGTCGATGTCGGCGGCATGCGCTGCCGCCCAGGTTTGCGTGCCGCCCTTTGCCGCATACGAGGCCGCATCCTCATGTGCCACCGGCACGACCTTGACCGGCGTGAGCGTGACGCTGCCGTCCGCCGCGGTCTGCAGATCGAACAACTGGCCCGCATATTTCTTTCCCAGCGAAATCTGGCCGCTGGCGCCGACCTCCTTGAGCATGGATGCCTCCAGTGAATCAATCATGCAATCATGCGGCATGATGGGATGAGTGTCAATTGCCGGGTCAAGTCGGTGTCCGCGCGATCCTCTCTATTGGGTTGCGCTCAGTTTCTTGAGCCGGTACAGCGCATCGAGCGCGTCGCGCGGGCTCATTGCATCGGGGTCGAGCGCGTCGAGCGCGGCGTCGAGCGGCGACGGTTCGGGCGCGGCTTCTTCTTTAGGCGGCGCGAACAGGTCGACCTGCGCGCGGGACTCGGTCTGCTGCGCTTCCAGTGTCGCCAGCGCGGCGCGCGCGTGGTTCAGCACCGCGGCGGGCATGCCGGCGAGCCGCGCGACCTGGATGCCATAGCTCTTGCTCGCCGGGCCGGCCTGCAGCTCGTGCAGGAACACGATGTCGTGGCCGCCTTTGTCCGAGGTTTCGGCGGCGCTGACGTGCATGTTCACCGCGGCGTGATGGCGCGCGGGGAACTCGGTCAGCTCGAAGTAATGCGTCGCGAACAGCGTGAACGCCTGCGTCTTGTCGTGCAGCTGCGCGGCGATGCCGCTGGCGAGCGCGAGGCCGTCGAAGGTCGAGGTGCCGCGGCCGATCTCGTCCATCAGCACCAGGCTGTGCGGTGTCGCGGCGTGCAGGATCTGCGCGGCCTCGACCATCTCGAGCATGAAGGTCGACTGCGCGTTCGCGAGGTCGTCGGCCGCGCCGATGCGGGTGTGGATCGCGTCGATCGGTCCGAGCCGGCAACTCTCCGCCGGCACGTACGAGCCGATAGCCGCGAGCAGCACGATCAGCGCGACCTGGCGCATGTAGGTCGATTTGCCGCCCATGTTCGGGCCGGTGATGATCTGCATCCGCGCCTTGGGGCCGAGCTGCGTGTCGTTCGCGATGAACGGGCCGGCGCCGGTCTCGGCGAGCCGCGCCTGCACGACCGGATGGCGGCCCGCGCGGATGGCGATGCAGGGCTCGCGCACGAATTCGGGCGCGCACCAGTCGAGGGTGAGCGAGCGCTCGGCGAGCGCGCACAGCGCGTCGAGTGTGGCCAGCGCGCGCGCGAGGCGCACCAGCGCCGCGACCTGCGGCTGCAACTGCTCCAGCAGCTGCTCGTACAGCCACTTCTCGCGCGCGAGCGCGCGCTCCTGCGCGGACAGCGCCTTGTCCTCGAAGCGCTTCAGCTCGGGCGTGATGTAGCGCTCGGCGTTCTTCAGCGTCTGGCGGCGCTTGTAGTCGTCGGGTACCTTCGCGGCCTGGCCGTGCGTGACCTCGATGTAGAAGCCGTGCACCTTGTTGAACTGCACGCGTAAGTTGGCGATGCCGGTGCGCTCGCGCTCGCGGTTTTCCAGCGCGAGCAGGAACGCGTCGCTGTTCTCGGTGAGCGCGCGCAGCTCGTCGAGCTCGGCGTCGAAGCCGGCCGCGATCACGCCGCCGTCGCGCACCAGCGCGGCCGGTTCTTCCTGCAACGCGCGCGAGAGCAGGGCTACACAAGCTTCGGGCGGATGCAGATCGGCGGAAATTTCAGTCAAAAGTGCCGGAAACGAAGGCAGTTCCTTCGCCAGTAGCTCCGATTTTTGTAGCGAATGACGCAGTGCGACCAACTCGCGCGGGCGCACCTGAAGCAGCGCGGTGCGTGCCGCGATGCGCTCCACGTCGGCGATGCCTTTGAGCCCGGCGCGCAGTCGCTGCCACGGGGCAGCGGCGCCGGCCGTGCCTTCTTCGCGCTGCGGGCTGCCGTCGCCGCGGTCGCCGCGCAGCACGGCGATCGCATCGAGCCGCGCACGCGCGTCATCGCGGTCGCGCCGCGGCTCCAGCAGCCAGCGTTTCAGCAGGCGACTCCCCATGCCGCTGGCGCAACTGTCGAGCAGCGAGAACAGCGTCGGCGCCGCTTCGCCGCGCAGCGTCTGCGTGAGTTCCAGGTTGCGCCGCGTGGTGGCCGGCAGCGCGATCAGCTCGTCCGCGCGCTCGACCACGAGCTGCTGCAAATGGGGCAGCGCGCGGCCCTGGGTGTGCTCCGCGTAGCCGAGCAGCGCGGCCGCCGCGGCCTGTGCCTCGGTCATCTCCTCCGCGTCCCAGGCCGCGAGGCTGGCCGCGTGCAACTGATCGAGGAGCTTGCGCCGACCCTGCGCCGCGTCGAACTGCCACGCCGGCCGCCGCGTCACGACCGGGCCGGGGCCGTTCGCGGCGCTGTCGGCGGTGTCGTTCGCCGCGCCGTCTACTTTGCCGCCCGGCCGGCCATCGTCCGCGTCGTCGGTGACCAGCAGTTCGCTCGGCGCGATGCGCTGCACCCAGTCGCCCGCCTCGTCCGAATCGCATTGCGCCAGGTGCAGTTCGCCCTGCGTCAGGCTGAGCCAGGCAAGGCCGCACCGGTTGCGCGCGCCGCGGTGCAGCGCGAGCAGCACGGTCTCGGCCTTGTCCTGCAGCAGCTCGGTGTCGGTCAGCGTGCCGGGCGTCACCACGCGCACCACGCGGCGCTCGACCGGGCCCTTGGCTTCCGCCACGTCGCCGACCTGCTCGCAGATCGCGACCGATTCGCCGTGCCGGATCAGCCGCGCGAGGTAGTTCTCGACCGAATGGAACGGCACGCCGGCCATCACCACCGGCGCGCCGGCCGACTGGCCGCGCGTGGTGAGCGTGATGCCCAGCAGCCGCGCCGCCCGCTCGGCATCGGCATAGAACAGCTCGTAGAAGTCGCCCATGCGGTAGAACACCAGCGTGCGCGGATGCTCGGCCTTGATGCGCAGGTACTGCTGCATCATGGGCGTGTGGGCTGAAAGATCCGGTGCGTCCATTCGAGTCGATCGACTGTGATTCATGCCACCGCTGCGGCTCGGGGCAAATCCCGGGGATTTTCGGTCAAG